>JAUWQN010000034.1 GCA_030611045.1 Methanosarcinales archaeon | reverse complement strand
CTCGAACGCGATCACCTGGACCCCATCATAGTCGAGCCAATCGGCATGCACCAGTGAGAGGCTGTGCTTTCGCTCATATCTACACCGTTTGCGCTTCTTTTGCTTCCTTGGATTCGGCCTCGCCAGCCCCACCGCAAGCAGATGCTGGTGAATCTTATTATGCGATATGTTCCGCTTGTAATGCTTCCGTATGTGATATCGAAGTAAACGAGCACCTAAAAATGACTCGTTGTAGGCCCTTTCAATTATCCGCTCCTCCTCATCGCTCAGAGGAGTCCTGGGTCTTCTTTTCCTATCGAGCATGGGATATTCACCAGTTTCCTTATAGCTCTTCACCAGTTGCTGTATTCTTCTTGTGGAGACACCATATATCGCGGCAACCACCGCCGTGCTTTCTCCTTTGTTGATTATCTGTTTAACCGCCCATTTGATCTTTTTGTCCGTGAGCTTCACCATGAATTTTGGTGAAACTTCTTGGCGAAATAATTTCGGGACTCTACAAGGAGATAAAACCGCACTGCTTATAAACAACCTCAAGCAATGTTTAAGCATGGTAATAAAAGTTGCGGTAGCTGGAGCAAAGGGGCGAATGGGCAATCAAGTGATAACGGGCATTTTAGAAAACGATGATCAGGAATTGGTAGCGGTTTTCGACCTACAGGGTGTAGGAGAAGAGCTAACGCAGGGAATAAAAATATCCAGTCCTGATGAGATGGAAAATGTGTTACAAAGGGTTAAACCTCATGTGCTCGCGGAGTTTACCAACGCTACGGCAGCAGTCGAGAACGTAAAAGTCGCCGCTCGTAATAACGTAAAGCTCGTGGTTGGCACCACAGGTTTTTCAGCATCGCAGTTCAAAGAGCTGGAAGACGCTATAACAGGCCACGTTCCTGCTATTATATCTCCTAACTTCTCCATTGGTGTGAACGTCTTTTGGAAATTGATCGCGGAAGCTGCAAGACAACTCCAGGCATATCAGTATCACATGGAGATTATAGAGATGCATCACTCGCATAAAAAGGATGCGCCGAGTGGGACGGCAGTTAAAGCCGCAGAGATATTATTATCTAATTATTCCACGAAAGGTGCGAGTAAATTCGTTTATGGCAGGCAGGGCATAACCGGCGAGCGAACGGATGAGGAGATTGGAATACATGCAGTGCGCGCTGGTGAGATCGTTGGTGAGCATACCGTGTTATATGCGGGCAAAGGCGAACGCCTGGAGATAACACACCGTGCGCAGAGCCGAGATGCCTTCTCTCAAGGCGCAATAAAGGCCATTGAATGGATTAGCGGGAAAGAAAAAAGTAGGATATATTCAATGGACGAGATGCTGAAGGAACTGGAACATGGATAGAATTGCTCTAAAAGCTTTGTCGTTCGTTGCGTTTAGCAAATGGGGTAAGAAGGGAAGATGAGGGAAACTAAAAAGATAAAGGATTTAAAGGCAGGTAGCTCTGTTGATTCCACGTTTCTCGTGATGGAAAAGGAGTTAAGGGAATTCATCTCGAAAGAAGGTTACTATCTGCAGGTGAAATTAGGTGATAGCACGGGCAGTATATGGGCGAGGTGCTGGGAGAAAGCAGAGGTAGTGGCATCTTTGTTCGAATCCGGAGACATCGTTCGTATAAAGGGCGTGGTGGAATCCTTTAAAGGTCGCTTACAGTTAATCTTCAAGCCAGACGGGATTGAACGGCGCACTGAAACATACGACATCGCGGAATTTTTGCAAACGACATCGAAAAACATAGACTTTCTGTTCGATGAAATAGTGAAAACAGCAGAGAGTATGGAGAATGAGTATTTAAAGCGCGTAGTCTTTTCGTTCCTCAACGACCCAAAGTTTGTAAATTCCTTTAAAAAAGCACCAGCCGCTAAAATTCACCATCATAATTATATCGGCGGATTGATAGAGCATACTCAGTCTGTTGTGGTAGTATGCGAAACCATCTCTAAGCTCTACCCCGAACTTGACCGGGATTTGTTGCTTGCCGGTGCCCTCCTGCACGACGTAGGGAAAACAGCAGCGTATGAATATACCTTCCGAATAGACGTAACAGAAGAAGGAGGGCTTGTAGACCACATCGTGCTGGGCTATCGAATGGTGGAAGATAAAATAAAAGGGATAAACGGTTTTCCTGAGGATCTCAGGCTTAGATTGCTACATCTCATCTTGAGCCATCATAAGTACAGTGAATGGGGCTCACCGGTGAAGCCTTTGTTTGCAGAAGCTGAGGCGTTATGTTATGCTGATATGCTTGACTCTCAACTCAAGGAATTCCTGCAGATACAGAAGCATGAAGAAGCAAAAGGCAAAGAAGGGGTATGGGGCGATTTTAGCAGGGTATTAGACCGTTTCGTCTATCTGGGTAGGGATAAGGGAAAAGTTTATTCAAAATCAAAAAATGAATAAAGCTAATAATTCTGACAATAGTATCTTAAAGCTGATAAAACTGCCTGATTTATTCTCTATACTCAATGCATTACTCGGCTTCACTGCAATATTATTCGTGCTCGGTGGTACAAGCGTAACTGAAAAAGCATTTAAAAATGCGCTTATATTGATCTTACTCGCGGTAGTTGCTGATGGATTAGACGGTATAGTGGCGAGAAATGTAGAAAGCTCCCCGTTAGGCAAATATCTCGATTCTCTTGCTGATATGCTCTCTTTTGGTGTCGCACCGGCGATTATTGTCTATGTACTTAGTAAGAACTATTTCGCGGTGCCCTCTATGTATATTAATATTGTACTGGCATTCTGCGGCGCGTATGTAATAAGCGGGATGCTGAGGCTTGCGAGGTTCAACGCAAAAGAAAGCAGGTTTTCTTTTAGCACAAACCTTTCTTTAGAAAAGAAAGCTTTACCAGAGAAACTTGTGCAAAAAAGTTTTTTGGAAAAAGAAAAAGTGTATTTTGAAGGATTTCCAATTACCGGCAGTGCGACTTTTTTAGCTTCGTTCATGCTCCTGCTCATCGAGTTGCAGTTTCCACCTTATTCAAGCGCTTCCATCCTGATTGCTTTAATGGGTATGTTATGCCTTTTGATGACCAGCAGAATAAGGTATAGAAATATAAGGGACAGGAGGATAGTGATACCAGCAGGGATGATCTTTTTCACACTATTAGTCTTCTATCTCTTCTCTTTGCCGTTTGTTTATCCCGCAGCCATTATTGCTGCGTCAACAGCATTCTACATATGCAGTCCTTTTGTGTATGTATTTCCACCTGCGCTTCGTTAAATTCACATCGGTGAAACTTTTATGTAACAATTTAGTCATAGTATAAATGTAAATATGGCAAAAAGGAGTTATATCGCAGATCTCGAAAAGTCACTGGAAGGCGGGAGGAAACCAATAGAGCTATTGAATGCTATTTTAGGCTTTCTTAATTTTAAGCCAGTAGAAATCAAAATTTATAATCTTTTATTAAACTCGTCGTTGACGATAAAACAAATTGAAGACCAACTAGATCTCTCAGAACGAACAATAAGGTAATATATCCGGGGATTAGACCAGAGAGGGTTCATAATTAAAAAGGTAGAACAGGGTAAAAGGCTTAAATACGTATATACTGTAGTTCCGATCCAGGAAGCATGGAAGAAGGTAAAAGGTAAAATGCAGGAAATACAGGATGATGAGTGATGAATGAATAATTCTATTTATATACAAAAGCACAAATTTATTTGAATCCTTTTTTAGATGTTTGTAAATCAAATCTGGAACAAATTATGAAATACGTAAAGTGGTTTGAAGAGGTAGGCACCGGAGATGTAGCCCTGGTTGGTGGTAAAAATGCATCTCTTGGAGAGATGATAAGAAATCTGCGAGAAAAGGGCGTGAACGTTCCTTCCGGGTTTGCTATCACTGCTGAGGCATACAAATATGTGATAGAAAAGGCAGGCATTCGTGAGAAAATCAGGGCTACATTGGCGGATTTGGACACGCATGATATGGAGAATTTGTCGACCCGGGGTCGCAAGCTAAGGGAGATGATAGAAAATGCACCGTTGCCCGAGGACCTTGAGGAAGAGATAAGAATAGCTTATAGAGAGATGGAGCAGAGATATGGTGAAAATGTGGACGTGGCGGTGAGAAGCAGTGCAACGGCAGAAGACCTACCTACGGCAAGTTTCGCGGGACAACAGGAGACCTATCTGAATGTAAGAGGAGAAGATTATCTGCTGGAGAAGGTTATGGAATGTTTCGCTTCTTTGTTCACTAATAGAGCGATTTCCTATCGCGTTGATAAAGGATTTGACCACCTCAGCGTTTATCTCTCTGTTGGCGTGCAGAAGATGGTTCGCTCAGACTTGGCGTCTGCTGGCGTTATATTTTCCATAG
The DNA here is from genome assembly GCA_030611045.1 of Methanosarcinales archaeon. GTDB lineage: Archaea > Halobacteriota > Syntropharchaeia > Alkanophagales > Methanospirareceae > JACGMN01. The sequence goes on along the minus strand of JAUWQN010000034.1, from coordinate 14,072 downwards.
ATCCCGAATCCGGCTTCCGAGATGCGGTTTACATTACGGGTGCATACGGTTTAGGCGAGAACGTCGTGCAGGGCACAGTAAATCCTGATCAGTTTCATGTCTTTAAGCCAACGTTAAAGGAAAATTTTAGAGCCATTGTGGAGAAGAAACTGGGGGCGAAGAGGAAGAAACTGGTTTATAAAGAGACGGAAGCGGGAACGGAGCAGAAGGATGTCGCGATAGAAGAGCAAAGAAGGTTTGTGCTGAGTGACGATGAGGTGCTCACGCTTGGAAGATGGGCTTGCATTATTGAAGACCACTATGGTATGCCGATGGATATTGAATGGGCAAAGGACGGAATAACCAATGAACTCTTCGTCGTTCAGGCGAGACCCGAAACGGTGCATTCTCAGCGAGATCTTACCGGCTTCGAGACGTATGTGCTTGAGGAGGATAGGGATTTACTTAGAGAAGAAGGTAAGCTGTTAGTCGAAGGCGAGGCTGTTGGTCACAAGATTGGGTCTGGCGAGGTGAATGTAATAGAAGATGCAAGTGATATTCACGAATTCAAGCCGGGGCAGGTTCTGGTAACTACGATGACCGACCCTGACTGGGAGCCAATAATGAAAATCGCAGGTGCAATTGTCACGAACCGTGGAGGAAGAACCTGCCATGCCGCTATAATCTCCAGGGAACTTGGAATACCCTGTATCGTCGGGACAGATCATGGAACCGAGGCTTTAAAAGGTGTAAAAGAGGTTACCGTAGATTGTTCAGAAGGCATAGGGCGGATATACGAAGGAAAGTTGAAATACCGGGCAGATAAACTGACACCAAATAACCTTCCAAGACCCTGCATCCGGATAATGATGAATGCCAGTGTCCCGGAGAATGCTTTTATCCATGGCCAAATTCCAAATGACGGAGTGGGTTTAGCCCGCGAGGAGTTTATTATCAATTCTTATATAGGCATACACCCGCTGGCGCTGATAGACTATGAGAAGTTGAAGAGCCAAGCAGTGGAAGACGAGAAGATAGCGAGCGTAGTTAAAGAGATAGATGAGCGAAGCGCATCGTATGCGGACAAAGTGCAATTCTTCATTGATAATTTAGCGATGGGCATCGGGATGATAGCAGCAGGATTTTATCCCAATGAGGTGATTGTAAGGTTATCGGACTTTAAGACCAATGAATACGCGAATCTAATCGGGGGGTATCTTTACGAGCCTGAGGAAAGCAATCCCATGCTGGGTTGGAGAGGTGCTTCTCGGTATTACGACAAGAAATTCAAACCTGCCTTTGGGTTAGAATGCAAAGCAATAAAGAAGGTGCGGGAAGAGATGGGGTTGACCAATGTTAAGGTGATGGTCCCGTTTTGTAGGACGCCCGAAGAAGGTAGAAAGGTAATAAAGACAATGGCGGAATTTGGCTTGAAACAAGGTGAAAATGGACTGGAAGTGTATGTGATGTGTGAGATCCCCTCAAATGTTATTTTGGCAGACGAATTTGCAGAGGTGTTTGACGGGTTCAGTATAGGCTCAAACGACCTAACTCAGCTGACGCTTGGCTTGGACAGGGATTCCGACTTAGTAGCACACTTATTTGATGAAAGGAACGAAGCGGTGAAGCGGCTGGTGAAGCACGTAATAAAGGTTGCGCATCAACACGAGCCCAGAAGGAAGATAGGGATTTGCGGCCAGGCGCCGAGCGATTTCCCTGAATTTGCAGAGTTCCTGGTGGAATGTGGAATAGACTCGATGTCTTTGAATCCTGATGCCGTGATATCCACAAGGTTAGATGTTGCAGAAGTAGAGAAGCGAATAGGAAAATGTACGTAAAGATAAGGGCAGTAGATGTCGTAAGGGTGCCACCGGCACTGTTGGGTGGAGATTTGCAGGTTGCAGTGAAGGAGATACTCCGGGAGAAGTTGGAAGGGCGATCGGATAAAAAAATCGGGATGTGCATTGCCATACTGGATGTTGTGGATATAAAAGAAGGCAGGATATTGATAGGCGATGCCGGCGTTTATTATGAAACGGCTTTTGATGTGCTCGTTTTCAGACCCATGATGCAGGAGATAGTAGAAGGGGCAGTGGTGGAGATAGTGGAATTTGGCGCTTTTGTGGAGATAGGCCCGTTAGATGGGTTGTTGCATATCAGCCAGATTACTGACGAATACATCTCGTATGATGAGAAGGGAGCGAAGCTCGTTACTAAGGATACTGGCAGAACATTGGGTGAAGGCGATAAATTACGGGCAAGAATAGTTGCAATTTCGCTTAATGAACGAGATCCGAGCGATAGCAAGATAGGTTTAACGATGCGGCAGCCCGGCCTGGGGAAATTAGAATGGATAGAAGAGGATAGGGAAAAAGCGAAGGAAAAAGCGAAAGATAAGGATAAAGATAAAGAGGAAAAGAAGGAAGAGGAGAAGAAAGAGAAAAAGAAAGGGAAGAAGGAAAAGAAGGAATAATGGAAAAAGCGTGTAGGGATTGCCACAGGATTATTGAAAGCGGAAAGGCGGTATGCACATGCGGCTCAAACTCGATTAGTCGGGACTGGAATGGATATGTCGCGATTATAGATGCGGAAGAGTCTGAGATAGCGAAAAAATTAGAAATAAGTAAAGCGGGAAAGTATGCATTGAAAGTGAGGTGAAGAAGGATAAGATGAAGATAGAGATAACAAAAGAGAATGATAATCTGTTGTTGGGAAGGAAGGAAGTCAATTTTAAACTGAAGCATGAAAAAGAAGGGGCTTCACCAAGCAGAGAAGCAACACGGAATGCTTTAATAAAAGCGCTTAAATGCAGCCCAAACCTACTCGTAATAGATAAGATGAGGACGGAGTTCGGGAAAAGGGAAACGGTTGGCTATGCAAAGGTGTATGGGAGTGAAGAGAGACTGAAAGAGATAGAGCGAGAACATATATTAAAAAGGAACTTTGGCAGTTCAGGGTCAGAGGAAGAGAAAGGAGAATAAATTAAAGGAGGACAGTAAAAATGGCTGCAATACATGAGTATTATGAAGTGGTTGAGGTGAAGGGTAAGGTAAAGGCACGCAGGAAGCGGAAGGTATGCCCACGATGCGGTGCCGGGGTGTTTTTAGCGGAACATAAAGATCGGTATTCCTGTGGGAAATGTGGTTATACGGAATTCAGGAAGAAATCATAATATCCTCGGGCTCTTGATATACCCTTTCTCCTTCTTGGGTGCATTACGCAGCACTTCTGACTGCTCCAACGCCTCCTTCGGTTCATCTTTCCTGACCACGTCCGTTATGCCAATTACGTGATAGGTGGGCTTGACATCTGTGGTATCCAACTCATCTAATACCGCAAAATAATCTAATATTGAACTCAATTGCTGCTCAAATAATTCCTTCTCCTCTTCGCTCAACTTCAGCCTTGCTAACCACCCGATGTGCTCTATCTCCTCTTTCCTGATCATAAACTTTTTTGCTCCGCAATCGCGGGCTCCGCCCGCGTCCCCGCAAGCCCTGAAAGGGCTTACTTTACTAAAAAATTATTTTTCCTTTTTAAAGCTTTCTTTAAAAAAGAAAGTAGCGTTTAAAGATGGCAAAAGCAGTAATCCTCGCAGGCGGCTATGGGACGAGACTCAGACCGCTTACATTTAACATGCCGAAGGCTATGATCCCGCTGGTGAATAAGCCAGTAATAGATTATATATTGGATTATCTGGTCGGATATGGCTTGAAAGAGATTGTTATCACCACAAACTATCTGAGAGAGCAAACGATGAATTATCTCAGTAGCAGAAAAGATTTGAAGCTTTCATATCCTGAGGAGCCGTCGCCCTTAGGAACCGCAGGCTCGGTAAAAAACGCTGGAATAACCGAGACTATGGTGATAATACAGGGGGACAACATCACGGAGATAGACCTAAGAGAGTTGATGACGTTTCACAAAGCGCATGAAGGACTGGTGACCATTGCTCTTCTACCCGTGCCGAATCCATCTTTATACGGAATAGCGGAGATAGAAGCCAATGGTAGGATAATAAACTTCAAAGAGAAGCCAGCTCCAGATGCGTGTTTCTCCAACCTTGCGAATACCGGCTTGTATATTGTAGAACCCGAAGCAATGTGGCATGTTCCAGATGGAAAAGCTTTTGATTTTGCCAGGGATTTGTATCCTATACTTGTAGCGAAAAAAGAGGTTTACGGGTGCGTGGTTGATGGATTTTGGACTGATGTTGGCAATTTGAAGGGCTACATGGAAGCAACCAGATGGATATTGGAGCGTAAAGGCACTGAATGCGCAGCTACTGCAGAGATAGAGGATAGTGAGATTCAGGGGAATGTTGCTATTGGTGAGTATGCGAAGGTAAAAAAGACATTAATACGAGGCCCTGCGGTGATAGGCAACCATGCAACGTTAGTAAAAAGCAAAATGTACAATTCGGTGATTTTTCCCGGAGCAACTGTAACTGAAACCTTGCTAAAGAATAGCATCGTTCAGCAAGATGCAGTGATTAAGAAAGAAGAAATAAATGATCGTATCTGGTAAACGCTGTGGGTGCAAGGGTGAAAAAAAACTCTTTGAGAAAGTGGTTACGCCTTTAGTGGTAATAGTGGTAAGAGATGTAAAAGCCGACCATCTTCTATTCATACACTGGCGCCAACCACTTCATGTACTTCTCCTCTCTTGCGTTCAGCACGTCAAAAAACTTGCGTTGTATCACGCGGGTCACTTCACCTTTCTTACTACCGCCTATCGTCACGTTATCTATCTCCCGTATCGGCGCTATCTCTGCTGCTGTCCCGGTAAAAAAGGCTTCATCGGCAGACAATAATTCTTCCTTCGTCATGTGCTTCTCCACTACTTCATAGCCCATATCCTGTGCAAGCTCGATTACTGAAGCCCGCGTGATTCCCGGCAGAATAGACGAGTCCGCTTCTGGTGTGTATAGTATTCCATTTTTCACTGCAAATATATTCTCACCCGGACCTTCTGCCACATAACCCTTTGTATCAAGCAGTATCGCCTCAGCAAAGCCTCTTTCCTTCGCGTCTAACGATGCTAAAATCGAATTGAGATAATGCCCCACCGCCTTTGCGGTAACAGGCAATGTGTTAGGGTCTATTCTTCGCCATGGTGAGAACGTGCATCGTATACCACCTTCTGCTGCCTCGTCACCAAGATAAGCGCCCCAGGGCCATACAGCAATTGCACAATCCACAGGACAGCCGGTCGGATTCAGCCCCAAGTGATGGTAACCAAAAAAAGCGATTGGCCTTATGTAGCACGCGTCAAGCCCATTTACACGAATTGTTTCCTTTATCGCCTCTTCTATCTCCCCCCTTGCATAAGGGATTTCCATTTCGTATGCCTCCGCTGACCGATACATCCTATCTACGTGCTCTTTCAGCCTGAAGATAAAAGATCCCTTCTCCGTTGCATAGCATCGTATCCCCTCAAAAACGCCAGACCCGTAATGCAAGCCATGTACGAGAACATGCACTTTCGCTTCCTTCCAATCCACAAACGCGCCATTATGCCATATCTTTCCCTCGTCTGTAAAGCCCTCCGCCATTGCCATCACCCCTCGTATTATGTCCTTTTTACTATAAACACTTTTTCTTTTTACAAACCGTTTAGTGCTAAAAGATTAAGGATGGTTTGTTCTGTATCCGCCGCTTCATTATCCTACCTTCAATCTCTAATTCACTCCATGCCGCACGTAATCGCTCCTCTTTTTCTGCGTCCTTAATTATTAAAGCAACAAAAGACGGCCCCGTACCGGATAGGCTCACACCCTTCAAACCGCATTCCAAAGCCTTGAGCATCGGTTCAGGGTTAAAATTCAGCGCTGCACAGTATAAAAAGCCATTTAACGTCATTGCCTCTTCAAATCTACCTTCCAGCGCCAATTCATACGCACGATTCACCCACGGAGCTATCAATCTCGACCGGTTGACATCGGTATCAGCGGTAAACGCTTTTTCCCGTGGCAAGAAAATAAGAACTGCGGAATCATTCTCCACTCTTCTTATCAACTCTCTTTTTCTATTGTCCGTTATCACGATCCCACCGAGCATAGAAGCACAGGCATCGTCAAAGGCTCCGGTTATAGACACACCAACATACAGCGCAGCGTCTACACCCATTCGTATCACATCCAATGCACCTATTTTCTCTTTTGCTTCTTCTCCCCCTATTGCGTCCAGAGTGGCAACGACCGCAGCATTTGCCGCCGCACTGCTGCTCTTCAGCCCACTTCCAATTGGTATCTCACTGCGCGTCTTCACATACGCACAGAACGGCAAATCGAACTTCCTCAGCACTAACCCCACGCACCGCTCTATTAACCGAGTATCAGCACGCTTTTCACCTTCTTGCTCTACTATCTCTCCCGTGATGCCTTTGAAATCCTCGCCAAGCTCCACTTCTGCATGCGTCCATAAGTCAATGCCAAAAGCAGAGCCTTTGTAGGTCGCAATTGCATTTATTATGGTTCCTGCTCCACTTGCCTTTCCATACCCTTTCCCGCTTCTTCCCGTTATCATGCTTTTAGTTACCTCTTCGTATGTTTCACCGATTTTTATGCATTTCTCCAAGCAAATAACGTTTGTGATAATATAAGCATAGGTAAATAAGAGAGGAGTTTTTGTAAATAGTGTTGGCTTTCCACACTTCTGGATGAATCTTCCAATCTAAGCGATAAAAACCGGTAAATATTTATGCTCTCAATCTGTATCCTTCCCTTGTCATACTAAATAAAAAGAGGAGAAGAGGAAAATGACAAAAGAAGTTGTTATCGTCGGTGGTGGTGTTGCAGGGATATTCGTTTTGCGTAACTTACTTGCGAAGAAGGACGAAGTCGAAGAGGGGATACACTTAACGCTTATAAAGCGGGAGAGAAGCGGCTGGGAGTCTGTTTGTGGACTGCCGTTTGCCTTACGCGGCTGGTATGAGATCGGGCTAACTGAGATACAAAAGCCACAGTTTTTCCAAGACCAAGGCGTAGATTTCAGGACTGAGACCGAAGTAGTGCAGATAAATGTGGCGGAGGGCTTTGTAACGCTTAACACCGCTGAGGTGCTCAAATACGATTATCTCGTCCTTGCGACTGGTAGAACGCCTTCTATGCCTGCAGTGGTGGAGCAAGCAAAGCTTGAAGGTGTTTATACGTTTAATGACGAAGATGACGCGCGTGAAATAGAAGCTGCGATGAATGTCGAGGGTGTGGAACATGCTTTTGTTCGTGGTCGTGGAATAAACGGATTGCAAGCCGCAGTAGCGTTTGCAACGAAAGGCTTGAAGACGACGGTTCTTGGTGGGCCGCCTTCGTTGCTCCCTTCCGCATTAGACCCTGATATGGGCGGCATGTTGAAGGAGTGGTTGGAGAAGCAGGGGATACGGTTCATTCTTGAGCGGAAACCGCTCACCGCCTTAAAAGGAGATGAAGGACGGGTGAAATCCGTGGTGGTTGGGGAAGAGGAAATCCCTGCGGACGTAGTCGTTATCGCACTGGGGGCCGCCCCAAATACAGACCTTGCGCGGGATCCTGAGTTAGAAACAGGAGAAAGTAGCGGATTCGTAACAGATAGTGCCATGCACGTTCGCAAAGGCGGCTGCTCCTTAAACAATGTGTACGCGGTTGGCGATTGTGTCGAGGTGATGGATGGCATCACGCATCGCCCACGATTGAGCCAATTTGCATCAACCGCAGTAGTCCAGGCGCTGGTAATCAGTGAGAATATACTTGGTGAATTGATAGAGCAGTCTACGTTGTACTCCCCTTACGCGCCCTGTATAAGTCCAAGTATAGCGGATATAGGTGGTCTACTGGCAGGGTCCGTGGGTGTGACTTCAGAAGTAGCCACGATGGCAGGGATAAAGACGATAAGCGGGAAAGCAACGAAACTCATCAAGGCGCGATACTTCCCCGGCGCGACGAAGCTCACCATGAAACTGATCTTCGATGCATTCACCCGGAAACTGATAGGTGCACAGATGGTTGGCGAAGCCACCGTTGCCGAACGAATAAACGAGTTCGCAGTTGCTATCTACGCAGGTTTAACCGCGGCAGAGCTGCGAAATATGGAGCGGTGCTTTGACCCTTCGCTGTCACAATTGGTAGACGTAACGATAGATGCTGCGGAAAAGGCTTTGGAGAGTATATAGGTCTGTTACACCTAACCCCCTAACCTTTTTCTTTTTTCTTTTTTGTTTCGTTTCCGCTTGCGCCTTTCTGGAACTTTTTTGGAAGCTACAGAATATCTCCAATCAGCCGCTTCGCCCACTTCAACTTCTTCCTTTTCCGTGTGGTTACCTGCGTATCCTCAAAATCAAAGCCGATGAGTTCTATGCTACGCGCACCAAATTCCTTCGCCAGGAATACACACCGGTCGCCATCGGTGAACCCTCCGAAGTTATGCACGTTATGAAACGGCTTGCTTTGCGTTGTGCAGAGCACGTTCTCATTTAATGCAGGCAGTACCTTCTTCAGCATCTCTATATTGTCACCATGCGCATGCACCACAATTATCGCACCAAGCCGGTTTGCCGTAATAATATCCGCAATAGTTCCGTCAAGGTCGGTGCACACGATGTCAGGTATTATGGCATTACGCATAAGAACAGAAGTGGCACCATCCGCCGCTATCACCACATATTCTCGATAGAAGTGGAGAACATCAAACTCCTTTTCCTTCTCTCTTATATCGTGTTCCAAACAAGGTGCATTGCCACAGATGATTACTCTTTTACCTGTTATGAGCTCTTCTACTTCCTGTTTTACTGTTTTTTCACCTGTTCTCCCTTTATACGCTATTATCGCAGAAGCCACTTTCGCCGCTTCGTCGTCTTTTGCCCTATCAAATCCAAAATCTTTCAATATCTCCTCATAGATCGGTACCCAATCACTATATCTCATGGCACATATTCGTTTAAAAAAGAAAGATTGATCAATGTATCAAAATACGTCTTACTTAACTTAATTGTCACCTTTCATACTCCGTATTCAATACCGCTCTTATATGCTCTGCTGTTTTCTCACCCACATGTTCCACCTCCATCAATTCCTCCTTTGAGGCGGTTAAAATTCGCTCAATCGTCTTAAATCGCCTTAACAGATTCCTCGTCGTCACGATGCCGATGTTAGATAATGCGGAGATGAGATATTCCTGCTGCTCTTTCAGCGATGCCGAAGGCTTCTTACCATGTGGATTGATCTCTGTTTTGTTCGGCATTTGCTCCCTCCTCGCAATTACGTATATCAGCGATGCGGTGTCTGCTTCGTCCCTCGTTTGGATGATGGGCACGGAGAAATCAACCGCTATGGTCGCCATGACAGCCCGTACTACATTGGGATGTACATTTCTCCGTCCATAGAGAGAATCACCCTCAATGACGAGCACAGGCTTCTCATACTCTTTCTTCATGCGAAGAATCTGCTCTAACAGATTCCTCCGTTTATCTATCAAAGAATCCAAGAAATCTATCGTGCTTTTCCGCTCTATACAAACCCTATCAGATACCACATAGTCGCCAATTCCTAAATTCTGTAATTTCAAGTCCACACCCGCTTTCTCCAGAAACCGCGTCACGCCCGATTTCGTCTCCCGCAGATCCACAAAGATGGTCAGCTTAAACCCGTTTTCAAAGTCTGTTATTCTCCTTTGCTCCTCTTTTTCCGTACTTCGTGATTTGAACGCCAATTCCACTTTATTCACTGTTTCCTTTCTGTCTTCTCCTGCGTCTTCAGCTTTGCTCTTCAGCATACCCATCTCGCTTATCCTTCGCCGCATCTCGCGTTCCTTACTCCTGCTGAGCCAATAATAAGCTTCGTCTTTCGTCCCTTTTGCTATAAGTACGATTACCTTTCCTACTTTCTTCCGTGCAGTCCTTCCTTTCCGCTGTATGCTCCGTATCGCTGAAGGAATAGGCTCGTAGAAGAGCACGAGATCGGTTGCGGGAATGTCAAGTCCCTCTTCAGCCACCGAAGTGGCAACTAAAACGTTGTAAACGCCCTCTTTAAACTTATCTATTATTTCTACCTGCTCTTTTTGCTTCAATCCCTTATCCGCTTCTCTTGACGCCTGCCCGATGAACTTAACAGCCCTTATTCCCTCTCTTTCTGCATTCATGTCACGCAACGCAGATATAATCATCTCCGCGGTATCCCGATAGTTGGTGAACGCAATTATCCGTGTGTCTGGATTGATGCGGATTTCCTGCTGCAGTATCTCTATCAGCGCGTTCAGCTTGGGGTGCTCGCCTTCGTAAGAAGCTATCGTGCTCATAACTTCCGCGAATTTGTTATCCTTCAACAATCTCTTTGCCGCTTTGCTCCCCTCCTTTGAAAACGCTTCGTTCCGCAAACGCTCGAAATATCGTTTCACGGCGAAAATGCCTTGGGTCTCTATCAACTCGATCGCATGCTTTATCTTCAACACCTCTGCTTGCAACGACAACGCCTTGTATAAGTCCGCATGCTTCTGGGTCGCTAATTGAGCCACTATTATCTGCCTTAACGCCAAAAGCTCTTTTTTTGAGATGTCCTTGCTCTTCTTCTTTCGCCTTATAAAGCCAAGTTCCCGTAATTGCTCTATTCTTTCCGCTAATACCTCGTCTAATATGCGCTTCTGTCTCTTTATCTCTACAGGAACGTCTATGCCACGCCATTCAAAGCCCTTCTTGAATACAAACTGGGCTACATCGTGGTCATATTCTGTCCTGCTTTCAACCTTAGTTACGCCCAACGACGTACAGATTTCCTGTATCTTCTCCCTATCACTTCCCGGAGAAGCGGTCATCCCCAGCACCAATGGCTCTTTCGCTTGCTCCGCATACTTCTCCGCAATGTAAACATACGAATAGTTTCCCACTGCTCGATGGCATTCATCGAATATCAGTAGTGCAACATCGCTGAGCGTAATTCTCTTACTCAGCAAATCGTTCTCTATTATCTGCGGTGTGGAAACGACTATTTTTGCATCGTCCCATAACTTCCCGCGCCTATCTGCCAGTATAGAGCCGGTGAACGTTTGTATATCTGAAGTATCGATATTTAGGACTTCTTTTAAAAACGCTGAATGCTGCTCGACCAGCGGTCTGGTAGGTGCCAAAAATAGAATTTTGCCCTTTGCCAGCCGGCTAATGGAAACTAATAGTGCTACGATAGTCTTACCCAGGCCGGTGGGTAAAACGACCATCAACGATCCTTTCTTTGCCTCTTCCGCAATGGATATTTGATACGATCTCCGCTCTACCACACCGTCTTTCAAAAGCGGGTGCGATATGAATTTTGATGCACCTTTGGACGCAGCAGGATTGTGCATAAAAGAAAGTATAGTAAAGTAATGATAAATAATTATGTCCTGTGCAGAGCCGAGTGGCAACTGAAAATTTGACTAAGCAAATTTTTTCCGAAACGCTTTTATGCATCCTCAGATTAATAAAAACGTGGCTGGCTCTGTACTTAAGTATGAGGTATGTGACTTCATATAAGATAAGAAAGAACCTATTGGTAAAAAGGGGTAAAAATGAAAAACAAAATTGCAATACAAATCGTATTAGCAATAATACTGGTCGTTATTGTTGCATTTTCTGGATGCATTGAAGAACAATCATTACCAGAAGAAACACCTACGATAGCTCCAGAATTACCAGAACAGCCTATCATGACACCCGCTCAACCTACGATACCAACTACACAAAATATAAATGGCAATTATAAGGTTCAAGATGTCTCTGGCGACGCAATAAATATAAACGGCAATTATAATGAGATTAGGATACTTAATGCAGATGTCTCATTGATCCGAGTTAACGGGAACTATAATACAGTTTATTACCCTAAAGAAGCCAGACCCGTGATAAAAGAAAATGGCAATGGAAATGAGATTAAAACTTACTGAGGCTTTGCTATCCTCTGTGTGCATGAATCACGAGGTAAAGATGGAAGAAGACCAGATTTTTCATAGGAACTGCGGTGAAATTTTAAGAATGGGACTCGATGTGGAAACCACTCTAGATTACTTCATATCTAACTATTTTTGCGCCCCTCAAAGCTATAAAACCTTTCTTTTAAGGGATTTGATTTTAGTGGAACAGATAGGATTTGGACGTAAAATCGGGATTTTTAAAAAGATTTGTAAAATGGAAAATATCGATGAAGAACGGATTAATAAGATAGTTGAGGCTGTTAAGTCTGTAAACAATATCAGAAACAGAGTTGCACACAATGAGGCATTTGTATCTGACCAAAAGGAAGGAATAAAACTTCAAAAACGTAAAAGCGTGCAATACAAAAAAGATGAGCTAAAAATCACGGACAAACTTGTCAAGGAAGTTGATGAAAAAAGAACTTTTTTCAATCAAGAAATTGTTAGACTCCATGTAGATCTATCTGACCCATCAAGAGAAAATAGCATAGACTGGTGATAAAATGAAAAGGAAATTTTTGGCTATGATTGTAGCATTGGCTATTTTGGCGTGTGTATTATGTGGCTGTATTGATTACGAGGCGGAAACTCCAGTTTCAACGCCAACGTCTACACCAACCCTAACTCCACCACCTGTGGTAACAGAAGAGGAAGAGATAGTATGGAATTTTCTTGAAGATTATACCGATAACATGACTTCTTGTGGTATTGAACTAAGTAATTATCTTACAACCTTAGAATACGAAAAGGCACAGATGCAAATCTCCAAATGTAGGATGATTACTACAGATGCTTTAACCACTTTAAATAGATTTAAAAGAGAACATCCATCAATGAAAGAAGAGTTAGCAGTTTCTGAATTGGATATAAGCGGCGACAATTTTCTTTTAAACGCCGTATACACAATGACAACACTTAACAGAAATCCCTCTACGGATGAGGAATATTCAGAATATCTAATAAAGGCAGGACAAGTAGAGTTATTACTAAGGAATACGTTATATTATAGTTATTATAAACCCAAGAAAGAGTATGCTCATACAGAGTATTACAAAAGATTCCATGAGTCAAGAAAGGAAGAGATAGAAGATAATATTAAATTCATTGTTGAGTTACACAATCAAATCAATCAAGAAATAAATTCATATTATGACATGGAATATGGATGGGATGCAAAATATTTTTTCCAAATTGATCCTAACGACCTTGTCATTGTTGACATTACAGATAATTTGGTAAAAGGACTGAGTGATCAAGAATCAATTAAGTGGAGATTATTTGAGTTTGTAAGAGATGAAGTGGAGTATAAATACGATCCAAATTGGAAAACTGATTGGGTTCAACCTCCAGCATTAACTTTACTCTATGGAAAAGGGGATTGTGATGACCATGCTATTTTATTGGCTTCTCTCTTTATGAGAGCTGGAATAGATGGTGTTGAATTATGTACCGCAGATACTGATAATGACGGAGTATATGACCATATGTTTGTAGGAGTTGGGGAGATAGGATGGGATGCTACCTGTAAAGATTGTGAATCAAGTGCTCCCGGCGATATCGAGAACTGGGAATCTGAATGTTTTGACGTAAACGGAGTAATCAGAGATCCCGGGATTCTAAAAAGATTAAAATGTCCAGAAGGGTATGTTCTTGGAGAAGATAATTTGTGCCATCCAAGATGCGGTGATAGCTATTGTCCTGCTGGAACTATGTGCTGTAATGGGAGATGCTACGAACCTTGTCTAGCAGGATATATTCTTGGCGAGGATTGCATGTGTTACACCAAGTGCGATGGTGGTTATTGCGTTGAGGGTGTTTGTTGTAATGGTAAATGCGTATCTTGTCCATCTGGATATGTGTTGGGTAAAGATTGTATGTGCCATCCAAGATGTGGAGATGGCTATTGTCTCGAGGGTAGTATATGCTGTAATGGCGAATGCTACGAACCTTGTCCATCTGGTTGTTACTTTACCGTTGATTGTATGTGTTATTGCCCATAAATAATTGTGGACGAGGTATAGTAGATGTGGAAATTCATATCTTGACTTTCGCCAATAGCGATAATTTACCCAAATATGCTCGTGACATGTCTATCATTTTTTTCGCCTTTTTGCTAAAAGGAGCTTTCTCAAGGCTTTTTTCTCTTTCCTCTTCGCCAAAATCATACTGACTAACTATTTA
>JAUWQN010000010.1 GCA_030611045.1 Methanosarcinales archaeon | reverse complement strand
GAAACGGGGCGAGGTGGTAATCGTCAGCACGGAGTTCGAGCCGGGGAAGCGGCTCAACGCTTTGGGCGGGATTGCTGCGATATTGAGGTTTGGGATATAAGTATTTTTAACGCTTCTTTTATTAGTGTATTTATGGATAACGTATCTTTTTCGCTACTTTCTCATCATTGTTTTTTTTAATGATGTTTGTTGCCAGTGTTTCTCTTTCGGCAGTCGGGACAATCGGGATTCAAACATATCTAATCTTTTGAATTTGCTCCAGCCATGGAGTAAGTTATTAGATCGGGTGTTTATAAAGATCATGGTTTGCGGGACATTACCGATTTTTTAGGATATCCGTACAACTACCGCAATCTCTTTCTAATAGGCTCCAGCACCTCATTTAAACAGCTTGAAGTGTTACTTTTCACATCAGCCGGATGTAACTTCCCCTGCACATAATCGAGTTCGAGCTCTTCGTAGCGCTCGTAACTGACATTTCCACCGTATTTAGCACTTCGCTCCATCGTCACTTCGCCACTCTGTTCGGGACTCGTGAATATCGTATGCTTAAAGATCTGCAGTATCGGATTGCCCTCTGCGATTTTAGGTGGACAAAAAGCACTCATTAGCTTCTGTTCCACGCTCTCTTCAGGCTCGTCCACCGCTATATAATTTCTCAGGGATGATGACATCTTATCGCCATCTAACCCTATTAATAACGGAGTATGAATACAGATAGGAGCTTTAAAGCCCAGTTTCGGGAGGTTATCCCGCGCGAGCATGTGGATCTTCCGTTGGTCTATCCCGCCTACTGCAATGTCTATATTGAGATACGCAATATCCACCGCTTGCATCAGCGGATAGATCGCTTGTGAGACTTTTCTGTCCTCCGTGCTACGCGAGACTTCGTCCATGCTCCTTCTCGCTCTCTTTTCCGTGGTTATCGTTGCAAGCCGTAGTACATTCATCATATATTCTTCGTCCATTTGATAAGACGAGCCAAAAATGAACTCAGTCTCTTCGCTTAACCCTGACGCTTCAAAACAGCGCTTGTTGTACTCTGCGGTCTCCCTTATCTGCTCAAAACTACCCTTCTCATTCAGATACGCATGCAAATCAGCGAGAAGCACAATGACATGAACGCCAAGACGCTGCAGTTCCCTCAAGGTGTTTAGTATAGGCAAATGCCCGATGTGCACACTCCCACTCGGCTCAAATCCTACATACGCTCTTAATTCTCGCTCAGACTTTGAGAGTGACGCCAATACATCCTCTAATTCTTCCCGTGTTATTATCTCCTCCACGTTCCGTTCCAAAATCTTCAGTGGTTCGCTGTCTTTCATTCTCGTCTCACTCCTTTTAGGAAAAGCGGTGATAAAAACTTTTTAGAGAAAAGTTTGTTAGTGCATCAGCTTCAACAACGTATCACCGAATTCCGAAGGAATAATGCCGGTAGCGCCCATTGTTTTCGGATGAAGGTCAATTTCAAGCACTGCGTGGTCGTGTCCAAGCCATTTTAACGGCTCGATTGTTCTTGGACCGTTAGTAACCGAAAATATCTCCATTTTTATGCCATACTTTTCTAAAGGCACTCCGTGCGGAATACCCAGCAAAACTGCAAAATCGTACGACGAGTAAAGGTCCCGGATTAAAGCAGCAGCTTTCTCCCCTGCAACCGGATATTCGTCCAACCCGCCGATTATGTGGTCTATTGCGATACCGTCAGCCGCTAATTCGTCAAGAATCGTCTCCGAGTATCCCCTAATCTTTTTCAAGCCCACCCCTTTATCAAGATTAGCGATATTGATAATTTGCGATGGCTCTGCGACCTTATTCACAGCTCTTATTATGTCTGCAAACATGAAAGCTGTCTCTTTCTTTGCGTTTAAAACGCATATCCCCTTTTTACCGTTACCAATAAGCTCAAGCAGCCTGTTTGCAACGTCTATCTTAGAATCACCTTTAGATGGTGGGATATAGCTTTTGCAGGCAGCTCCAACTTCTTTTTCCAATTTCGTTGCAGCTTCGAGCATGCTCTTCTGCCGCTCAAATTCCTCACTGCTAATTATACCTAATTTATATGCAGATTCAAGGGTTAAGATGACGCCCACAGTGTTGTCCCTGTATCCAGCATGCACGTTCACCGCTATTACCTTACCTCCTATTCCGCTCTCCTCTACTGCCTGATGCAGGTCTTCCCCAATTATCATGCTCGAACAGGTGCCTACCACGCCCATCAATTCCGGATGAAACATCTCTTCCGCTTTTCTCAGCACCTTCACGAGTGCATCCTGCCCGCCGAACACAAAGTTGCTTTCGTTCATTGCAGAGGTTAAAACACGCATCCCGTCCTCTTCAAGCAGTCGGCTGTGCTTGAAACTGCATCCTGCGGGACCATGCAGAACTGCAACGTCAACGTCTAAATCGCGAAGCGTATAAAGTGCAGCTACAATCGCATTCGGTCTTGGATGTAGTATCATCTCCATCTCTATTTCCTCGCTCATGCTCTTGTCTTCCTCTCATTATATTATAATTTAATTTAAAACATTTTTTAATTTGCAAAGCAAAAATCACCGCCACATCTTAACATTAGAAACAATCACAGAACCTTCTTTCGAATCGTTAATGGCGTTTTCTAATGCTACCTCTAAATTAGGAGCAAAAAGCACGTTCTTTCCTCTGATTTGTCCCTTAAACTTCTCACCCACAATGAGTATCTCAACGAAATCAGATGCTCTCTGCGCAACCACTTTCTGGAGTTCCTCCATACTCACACCCTCACACACATATTCTGACTCTTCTCCAACGATTAAAATCATCTTTTCGGATAATCTTCGTGCCATCTCCGTCATCTCGCCGATAAACTTCAATCTTGTGCCTGAATTGGAATTGTCAATCAAAAACCGCCCTTTTAGCTCCTCCAGTTTCATCCTGCCACCTACCGCTGAAATGGTAGTATTGATCTCCTTTGGGGGTATGCCGAGACTTAACACAGCGCAAAAAGCCGCTTCCAAAGGATCCCTGTAAAACGCTGTGCCAATATAGGAATCAAGGGGTTTGAATGCTATCTCGCCACTCATAAAATCGCCGTTTATGGTTCCCAACTGGTTAAAAATGACTTTGTTTTCCTTAATCCACAGAGTTTTATCTTTGTCACCGAACGTATTCCCGCTCATGTTTACATCGGATAAACCCTGATGGACAATGATACTTCTGTCATCAAAGTTCTTTATTGAAGCCTTTTTCGCGGCAGAGGCATCTTTTGTGCCACCTGCAATTCTATAATCTTCCTTTAAGCTCGTTATCACTCCCACATCGCCTATTCCGGTTAAACCAAGCGAAATTTCAAACAGTGCTATATCTGGCTTCAAAATCTTTTCCCTCGCTATTTCCATCACTTTTAACACATTTGCAGGTGCTCCGCCCAATTTTTGGAATATTACTGTATCCTCAAGTGATACGAACCTTGTAGAAGAACTGGTATGCGAAAGAACCTTCTTGTTTTTTAACAACTGAGAGATCAGCTCGCAGACCGTGGTTTTCCCAATCGTTCCTGTCACTTCTACTACTTTTATATCTGTAAAAAGGTTCTTTATGCCTACAATCTCTTTTACAGCCTCGTGATGAGTCATAAAAGGTATGTTATTCTTTAGAGCGTGCTTTACAATTTCAAAGTTCGGATTCAGGTGAACCGGTGCGATAACCAGATCAAAACTCAAACCTTTTAAAAAGGTTTGATCCAAAAAAGGGTTTCGATATGGATTGAATATCTCAACGTCCTTTCCAAGTCCTTTTAGCTCTTCCGCAATAACTTCTGCCCCGTGAATGGGGTCTAAAACTAATATTCTGGATGCTTCGTTTACGTTCATTTATCTGGTGCTCCTTTATTGACTTTTCGTTTATAAAATCTTTAAAAAATTCAGCAATTCTGAATACCACATACGTCACTCCGAACGGTAAAAAATTGTGGACGTTTAAACAAAATGACAGGCTACCCAATGTCCATTTCCAAGTTCAACCATCATCGGCTCTTTTTTCTTACAAATTTCCGCTGCAAAAGGGCATTTCTGATAAAACACGCACCCTGATGGATAATCACTCCCATTTTTCATATTCATATTTCCGTCTAATTCAGATACTGGAGAAATCAGTTCATTAGTGTATGGATGCCTTTCATAACCAAGTATCTCGTTTGTATTACCTATTTCCACGATTTTACCGAGATACATTACCGCTATCCGATCGCTTACATGCCGCACAACTTCTAAATCATGCGATATGAACAGAAGTGTCAAATGCAATTCCCGTTTCAAATCCTTCATTAAATTTAGTATCTGCGCCTGAACGGAGACATCTAAAGAAGAGGTGGGCTCATCAGCAACAATAAAGTCAGGATTGAGCGAAAGAACCCTTGCGAGCACAACCCTTTGATTCTGCCCACCGCTGAGCTGATAAGGATAACGATTGCCGTGTTCTGGATTCAATCCCACCATTTCTATTAATTCCAAAACCCTTTCTTTTAGCTCTTTTTTATCTATCTTCCCTCGTAGCTTCAATTTCAGAGGTTCTGCAATACTGGCGCCCATCTTCATTCTTGGATTGAGCGATGCGTCTGGATCTTGAAATATCATCTGCATGCGAGGTCTGAGCCTTCTCAGTTCCTTCTTATTCAACTGCATCAAATCAACGCCATCAAAAATAACTTTGCCCGAGGTTGGTTCAATCAATCGTAAGAGTGACTTCCCAATTGTCGTCTTTCCACATCCACTCTCTCCAACAAGTCCTAATGTTTCTCCTTTCTCGATATGGAATGATACGCCATCCACAGCCTTCACACATCGCGTTCTCAACATCCCGCTGAAGAAATATTTACACAGATGTTCAACTTCAATCATACAAGAAACACCTCACATAATGCCCATTTCCTATGATTAACATTTCTGGATGCCTATTTTTACATCTCTCTTCTGCATAGTCACATCTTGGATGGAACCTGCAACCAGATGGTGGGTCAATCAAAGAAGGACTCAGGCCTCTTATTGGTTTTAAGCCCATATTTGGAAGTGAATTAAGAAATCCCTGTGTATAGGGGTGCATCGGTTTCTTGAATATCTCATCTGTTTTCGCATATTCGACTAATTCTCCCGCATACATCACTGCGATATTATCACAAATCTTTGCTGCAACTCCTAAATCATGCGTTATGAATAGCATTGACCTCTGTTTTGTCACTTCTTTCATGAGCTTCACTATCTGCATTTTTATTGTGATGTCCAAACCTTTTGTTGGTTCATCTGCGATAATCAAAGAGGGGTCGCATGCAAGTCCCATTGCGATCATTACCCTTTCCTTCATTCCTCCACTGAACTCATGCGGATACTCATTTGCCCTTTTCTCAGGCAAAGGTATTTTCACGGATTCGAGCATTTCAATTGCTTCTTTTCTCGCCGTTCTTTTATCCAATCCTTGATGCAAGCGAATCGCCTCTGCTATCTGGTCTCCCACTTTCAAAACGGGATTCAATGATGTTGTAGGATTCTGAAGGATCATCGCGATTTCCTTACCCCTTATCTTTCTCATCTCTTCTTCGTTCAGCCTTAGAAGGTCTTTGCCTTTATACACGATTTCTCCTGCGATCTTCGTGCTTGGCTGGAGCAGTCGTGTTATGCTCATTCCTAAAATACTTTTACCGCAGCCTGTTTCGCCTATTAGCCCCAATTTCTCATTATCTTCTATCTCAAGGTCAACAGCATTCACCGCTTTTACAATCCCGTCCCGGGTTGGGATCCAGGTTCTTAGGTTGGTTATCTGCAATAAACTCATGTTACCGCCTCTCTTCTCGGATCCAAAGCATCCCTTAATCCATCTCCAAGGAAGTTAAATGCCAATACAGTGATCATAATTGCCAACCCCGGAAAGATCGTTAGAGATGGTGCTGTTCGCATGAAAGCTCTGCCACTATTCAACATCGCGCCCCATTCCGGTATTGGTGGCTGCGCTCCAAGCCCAAGAAAACTTAGTGCCGCAGCCGATAGGATGACATGTCCCATGCCAAGCGTGGCCATCACGATAACTGGTGCTATCACATTCGGTAGAATATGATGGACCATGATATAGAGATTACTTGCACCAAGCGCTCTTGCCGATTCTACAAACTCTTTTTCTTTCACAGAGAGAACAGACCCACGTACAACCCTGGCATAGCTCGTCCAGTGTACGAGCGTCAACGCCAGCATGACATTGAATAAACTTGGACCTAATACCCCGGCAATGGTCAACGCCAATATAATTCCAGGGAACGAGAGCATAATGTCCACCACACGCATGATGATCTCATCAAGGATACCTCCATAGTAGCCAGCAAATCCTCCAAGTACCAGCCCAATGCTCGAAGTTATCCCAACTACGACTATTCCTATCTCCAAAGAAATCATGGTACCGTATATGATTCTGCTTAAAATACAACGACCAAGATCATCCGTCCCTAAAGGATATCCCTCGCATGGCTGTAACAAACGGTTATTTAGGTTTAGTTCGAGGGGGTCATGCGGAGCTATAAAGGGAGCTATAAATGCGATGAGTATAAGTGAAAGAATAATCGTCAAACCCATTACAGCCAACTTATTCTTTTTAAGATATCGGAAAAAGTCTGTAAAGGATGTCCTACTTTGTATGATTCTTATCACGATGTCGTGCATTATCAATCCCTCCTCTGATATCTTATTCTCGGGTCCAGGTAGGCGTATGAAATATCGACGAGTAGATTTGTGAAGGCAAATATTATGACTATGAATAATACACATCCTTGGATCATGAAGAAATCCCGTGCAAATATAGAGTCCACTAAAAGTCTGCCCACACCGGGCCATGCGAATATCGTTTCAACAATGACCACTCCTTCGAGGAGATAACCGAACTGCAGGCCAATGACGGTAATCACCGGAATAAAAGCATTTTTTAATGCGTGTCTGCTTATCACAAGTTTTTCGCTCAAACCTTTCGCTCTTGCAGTCCTGATATAATCCTGGCTGAGCACCTCTAACATGCTCGATCGGGTAAGTCTGGTTGTAATGGCGGCCATTCCAGTTCCAAGCGTTATCGCAGGTAATATTATGTGCTCAAATCCACCGTAACCGCAAACCGGGAGCCAACCGAGATATACTGAGAAAAATAATATGAGCAGCAGACCGAGCCAGAAATTTGGCATAGAAACCCCGACCAATGCTCCGATCATGCTGAAATTATCTATGATGGAATACTGTTTTATCGCTGCGATGATACCAATTGGAATTGCAATTAATAGCGATAGTATCATGCTGAGGATTGCCAATTCCATCGTGGCCGGAACTCTCGTTAAAATTTCCGATAAGACCGGATCACCTGTTATCAAGGAGTTACCAAGATCACCATGCAAAAGATGGTTTAACCATATACCGTATTGGACATATATTGGGGCATCTAACCCCTCTGTGGTTCTTACCCATTCTATTTCCTTCTGTGTTAAATCCTCGCCATATCGGCCTATCGCGATCATCTCCGCTGGATCACCGGGGGTGAAGTGCATAACGGAGAAAGTAACCACTGTTACACCAAGAACCACCACAAATACCAAAAGAAACCGTCTTAATAGATATTTCAACATCTCTCCTTCTTTGCGATGAGGATTTTTGTTGGGTCTTGTGGGTAGGATATATCCAGGATTCGTGTGATAGAAAATCCCGCAGCATCCAAAAGACGGATGTATTCTCCCAATGTGTACACTCGGTGCTCACTTCTCCTCATTGCCAGCATGAAATCAAATAGAACAGAAGTCAAGGGTGACGTTCTATTATCGTTAATTGTCCATCGTCGGTAGATCAGGGCACCATTCTCGTTCAGAGCATCATATATCTTCTTTAGGATACCGGATATCGTCACATCGGATACAAAAACAATGTCATAGCCATTGCCAATGTCATCTTTGGTAAAATCACCAGCAACAATTTTTATTTTGCCTTGCATTCCATATTGCTCGAGATATTCCTTTGCAATTTCTGTAACGTGAGGCAGATCAAATAAAACGACTTCAAGGTCGGGCTTCAATTGCTGGAAGGCAATAGAATACAGCCCATGACCACCACCGAGGTCAAGGATCTTTTTTGCATTTCCAAATTCTGGAAGTGTTGAAATAACGTCCACTGCCCTTTGCAAAGCACCTGTAATGGCTATTTCAGCATGCCCTATAATAAATGTTCGGTCAATAATGCTCTTATTTCCTGTTCCTGTTTGAATACCGCCGTTCTTTAGTGCTTTACTTATTCTTTGCCAATCTGTTGATCCTCTCCTCTTCATCCCAAATAAAGTGCCTTGATAAAAAGGGCTTTTCTTCACAAGAAACGTCTCTGCAAGTTTGGTATTTAAGTATCTGTTCTCTATTTTGTGGAGAAGATTCAAAGCCACCAGCGTATTCAAGAACTTCTCAGTCAAGTAAGGGTCGGTTTTGATTGCCTCTGAAACCTGATCCGCCGTCTTTGGTTGGGTGAGTAGATCAAAAATTCCGTAATCCACGGCAGTAAATAGAATATTTGCTTTTTCGTTTCCTTTTGTTATTTCATCTATAAACCCAAAATCTAATTCGGGTATCCTATATACTATTTTATCCATTTCGTTACCTCCCCTCCTATGCATTATGCATTGTCGAATATATCTCCCTCACATCTACCAGTACAACAGCTTTCGGTCTTAGTTTGTGATGCCGTTCAGCAAGTTTTTCAAATCTCTCTGCCAGATCAGGTCTCTTTTCTCTCCATGCCGAGATCTTTCTCTCTCGCACTTTGTCCTGCTCTTTCATTATTTCCATCGCTCTCTCATATAATTCCCCCTGCGTGAAAATCTTTGCTTTCCCTTTAAGCTGATACGCTCTCAGTTCTTCCAGCGCTTCAACTGCAATTGCAACCTGTGAATTTTCCTCCAGGTTTTTTCTCGTCTTTTTGAAATACACATCTACAATCAGCAGTTCATGGTTGCTGATCGCTCTGCAAAGCCCCACTGGGACCACATTCGGCTTTCCGTCTCTTGAAGAAGTCGCTAAATGGACAACATTGTTGTTTATTACTCTCTTCACATCATCACTCATTTCCATGTTTTTTTACCTCCTGTCCTATTCTTCGATGTACACCTTCCACAGGCTGAGATATGCCCCGTGTATTCCTCCTTGCAGCTCGTAGTCTTTGACCCGCTTATTCATAGCGACGATATTTGGATCGGTGTATAAGAAAGTTCCCGGGGCGCTCTCCTCCATTATCTCCTGGATTTCGTAAAATACCTCAAGACTGTCTTTCGGGTCTACCGTGGTGTACAGACGGTCTATTAGGGTAGTTAGCTGGTTGTCTTTGAAAGCGCAGCGAACCCCCCGTTTTGAATGGAAGAAGTAATTAAACCAGAGAGAGGGATCACCATGTCCACAAACGCCCATTTGCATCATCATGTCATATTGCCCCTTTTCAAACAGCATTTGCTGAGCTCCATACTCGACCATTTGCAATTTCACATCCATTCCAATCTCTTTCAATTGTGCTTGGGCTATCTCTGCGATTTTTGGTAATTCTGGAGAGAAAGCAGAGAGAACAAATGTAACTTTTAGTTGTTCCCCATTTCTATCTCGAATACCATCTCCATCGGTATCTTCCCATCCAGCTTCTGTTAATAACTCTTTTGCTATCTCTGGGTTGTATGGATACCACGTTAGATTCTGGTTTAAGAGATGTTCGGTGGATGGTATTGACAAAGGTCCTTTCAATAATGGTGCGGCGGTCTCACCCATTATAGAGGCGACCATTTTTTGAGTGTCAAGAGCGTAGTAAACAGCTTGTCTCACTTTTAAATCGCGGAATGGTTCTTTTTCAGTATTGAACTGAATCCAATTCACGCAGGGCTGCGTATATCCTTCAACTATTTTTATTTCTGGTTCTTCTCTCAGCCTCGGGATGTCTGAAACGTATAATACTCCTCTACCTGCTCGATGACCTGTCAGGTCTATTTCTCCGGTTTCTAAAGCCATAGCTCTTGCGGAGGCATCAGGGATTATTTTAAAGGTTACTACTTCTAATTTTGGTGCCCCTCTCCAATATTTTTCATTCTGTACCAGCACAATTTTTTGCCCTTTGACCCACTCATCGAGTTTGAATGGTCCTGTCCCGATCGGTTTTACGAACTCTCCCATCTCATCCACACAAGTAGGGCTCATTATGGGGTCCATACTGAGATCCCTTAACAGGGGTGCATAAGGCTCATTTAAAACGAATTTAACCGTGTATTCATCTGGTGTCTCTATTGATTCTGTGTAGCGCGTGAGAGCACGGTATGGGGCAGGGTTATATTCAAAAGAAAATTTCACCGCAGAAGCATCAAATGGAGTATCATCGTGGAATTTTATTCCCGTTCTCAGGTGAAAAGTCCATACTTTACCGTCTTCTGATACTTCCCATGACTCTGCCAGCAAAGGTTGAATTTTAAGATCCGCATCTTCTACTACCAATGTTTCATAAATCGGGCGAAGTGGTGCTCCCCAAGGACACCCACAAACAGGCTCCAACCCTTTTATATCTTCACCTATCCCAATAACCATCTCTTGAGGTGACTCGTTCGAAGCTTCTTCCTGTGGGGCTATACAGCCAGCCATCATACCGCCTCCGAGGATCCCCACCACAATTATGCAACCCAACAAAGCATTTTTCAACTTCTTTTCCATTCTATTGCCTCCTTTTTATTAACATCTGTTTCACATCCCGCATCGAATACCAATAACCCCGGCTTAGTGCGAATCGTCTCCGAAAATCAGAAGTATTTGGAAAGATTATCGGCAAAGAAACGTCCACACCGTGTTCAAAAAGCACTTTGGGATAAAAAGCCGAGGTAGGACCGTAGATTATTCGTGTTCTGGCATTTTGTGAAGATTCGAGAAGTTCATCTAATGTGCCATTCACCACGGTCTCACCAGTGATGTAAACAACATCAGCGCCGCTTAGAACGTCCCTGCTCTTATCTGCGGGAAATATTTTCATCCTGGAATCCTCATCAGCATCGAAATCGATGACCGATAGCTGCTTCAAATCCATGAGCTCGGTAACATGCACCTCCTTTGCAACTTCTGCACACAGAGGTGTAGCCGTCATGTGAAAACCAACCATTGCTACTTTATCCGAGGTTCGCACGAATTTTGACGGGTTTAAAAGGGGGGTGTTTGGGGCAGAGAAGGTTTCGACATCGTATCCTTCTTTTTTCAATTCGCTTCCACCGTTCATTAGCCTGTAAGAGAGCGCTGAAACTATTGATGCTCTGAGCGAGTTTATGAATACGCTGTTCTCAAAACTCTCCAATTTGTCTAAGACCTCATAAGCATTCAAATCGAGCAGAGCTTTTATAAACGATACATCTTTGGGAATCCCTCCTCGTTCCGCTTCGTTGTTTGCGCACCCACACCCGAGTTCCCCATCATCGTATCTCACATGGCTCAATGTCCACGGGCCGAGTCTTGTGATAACCACGTTTGAAAGCGATGCTTCTATACCAAGATTTTCTACCTCTTTTATTGTGTCTTTTATTATGTCCATCTACACTGCCCCCTTTTTAATCCCTTCATAGATTCGCACAACTCAAAGGATGCTGTTACTAATTCTAAGCTTTCGGCTTTCATTTTCACACCTTTCTATTTATTTTTACCCCAGAGATAATACGTTATGATTTTATTGTTGACGATATATTTAAAGCTTCCGATTTTTTTCGTACTTAAGGCTACGATAATTTAATTACTTCAAACTTCAATATGTGCCGCATCCCGGTTCCAGAATTGTCAGTCCGTCGAGAGGCCCTGTTTCGGCGAACAGTCGATCCAACTTGTCCATCTCATCCGGACCGTACTCCTCGTCCGCCCAGGGTGCTTGGACCTGTGAGTCAAAATAAGCTGCTTTGCGTTTGTACCTTTTTCCTCGTTGTTCCGGCCCTTTTTAAACCTTGTGTCTGAGCTAACTCGCTAACAGGCACTTATTTATGATGCTCATACTTAGTTTTCAATTTCTTCACCTCGTCATGAGTGTGCTTATGAATGTGTAGATGTATGTGCCCACCTTCATTTTCTACCGTCCTCGTCAGGTGCTCAATCGCTTCGTCTACGGACAGAGGTAGCTCTTCGCAGTTGTAACCAAAACATTGTAAGACTTCAAAAAGCTTGAATACTTCCGGCACTTCCAGATTGGTCTCATTTAGCAGTTCAACATCAGAAAATATCTTCTGCGAAGTGCCTTCCGCGATTATCCGCTTGTTCAGCACGTATACCCGGTCTGCAAGCTCAGGAACAGCATTTACGTCATGTGTTGCGGTCACAATGGTAATTCCTTCCCGTTCATTTAATCCCTTTATAATATCTATCAATTCAGCTCTGCTCCTTGGGTCAAGATTAGCGGTAGGCTCGTCAAGCACTAATATCTTAGGCTCCATAGACATAACCGCCGCCAGGGCTGCTTTCTTCTTCTCACCATAACTGAGATGATGAGGACACCTGTTTTCATAATCAGAAAGTCCAAGTGTTAGAAGAGCGTTTTCTACCCTTTCCCGCACTTCCTCTTCTTTTAGCCCCAGATTTATCGGACCAAAAGCGAGGTCATCGAAAATCGTGGGCATGAACAATTGGTCATCTGGGTCTTGAAAAACAATCCCTACTTCTTTTATTATTTCTTCTCTTTTCCCCTTGTCCACGCTCTTGCCGAATACTTCTACTTGTCCATTGGTACCGTGGAGAATTCCATTAAGATGTAGCAAAAAAGTCGTTTTACCAGCACCGTTTGGTCCAACTATCGCGATCTTCTCTCCTTCATACACCGCCATGTTCACATCTTCCAACGCCTCTGTACCGTCGGGATACGTGTAACTGAGGTTTCTCACTATTATTGCGTCTCTCATTTTTCTTCAGAACACACCCACAAAAGAAATCACATGCAAAGAAATAGCAAACCCTATGATAAAAACAGCTAATAGGTAGTCCTTCATGTGAATCTCAAACTCAACCAGCGTTTTCGGATTGCCGGTATATCCTCGCGAACGCATTGCCTGATACACCCGCTCTGCTCTTTCGTAACTTCGGACAAAAAGCATTCCCATCGCTTTTCCTATCGTCCTGAGCGCATATAAAGTAGTCCTCAGTTTGAACCCTCTTGATTCCATTGCCGTCCATATCCTTTGAAACTCATCCACAAACACAAAGATGTAGCGATACGTGAACATAAGCATTTGAACCAGCGAATTAGGAACTTTTAACCTATCCAACGCTTTAATCGTCGTGTCAAATCTCATGGTTCCAATCATCGGAAAAATGAGGATGATGGCAGAAAAAGCCCTTATGGTAATCAAAGACCCAGTATATACACCCTCAGCCGTAATACTCAGGAAATAAAATTTGGCGAGTTCTTCACCTGGAAATGTGAATGCCAGAATGACGAAAAAGGACAAAACGAACATAGCAACCCATTTCATATAGCTTAACACAAAGGAGATTGGGATTCTGGACAGAAGAAGAAGAAAAATAGCAAAAAACAACCCAATGAAAGCTATCTTTAAATCTGGTATAAGAACTACGGAGAAGATAAGAAAAAGAAATGCGATTATCTTCGCCCTCGGGTCAAACCGATGCATTGGCGAATCAAGCGATGCATACCTATCAATCTCTGGATATTCTATCATTGCACTTTTTCTTTTTACAAAAAGAAAACCTGCACTAAAAGAAAAGTTTTTCACAGATTTTCGTATTTCTTCTTCATCTTCCAGCCCATGTACGCCATTGCAGCTCCTGCTAAACCGATTAAGTATCCAAATCCTGCGATAGTTCTTGTGTATAAAGGCATTTCCGTTCCTTCTCCAGGTGAAGCTGCTTGTGTCAAGTTTACCACGGTTTCTCCTTTATGACCTCCTGGTGATTCCACTACCACTTTATACTCTTCAACACCTATTTTTGGAGCGAAGCCGAATTTACCGTTCTCATCAGTTTTCCCTTCCCCGTATAGTTCCTCTTTCCCCTCTTTAATGGCATATACTTCCACATCGGCGTCTCTCATTGGTTCTCCACCACCAAACCAGGCTTTTACTCCTATCTCCCATATTTCACCTTTCACATATACCCTGTGGGCGCTCACCGCGCTTATGCTCAAGCACGATAACACCAGAAGCATTGCAAAAACAGCAAAAACCAATTTTCCGTTCATTTCCTATCACCTCCTAAACTTCCTATTAACTCAGGTTTAACCCTCGCCAGAAAGGCAACCACAGAGCCCACAATCACCGCTTCTATTATGATTATCGGGATATGTGCCACGGCAACGAGGCTTGCCACGCCTGAGAACTCCTTCCCGGTTGTGAGCAAGCATATCACGAGGAAAAGAACAGCGAGAGCAACCGCAACTCCTCCTGCAATAGCACCGAATATCGCTTCTGATACGCCTTTTCTTAAGAAGTCTAACCTGCTCCCTGCTTTGAAGATGCCATATGCAATCAATGCGGGTATCCCCATGACTACCGTGTTTATCCCGATAGTCGTTACGCCGCCATGACCGAAGAGAAAAGCTTGTAGGATAAGACCAATAAAAATGGCGGGATAGGCAAGTATTCCAAGTATTACACCCACTAAGCCAGAAAGTATGAGATGCACGCTTGTCGGTCCTATGGCTATATGGAGAAGAGAGGCGACAAAAAATGCGGAGGTCATCACCGATAAGCGTGGTATCTCCTCTATTATACTGCCCTTCCTTTTACTCCACCAGAGCGTTACCGCGATCAAAACTCCGGTTATTGCCCATCCCGCTGCCAATACTGGCAGAGATAATACTCCATCAGATATATGCACCATTTTTGTTCTTGCTTATCTCTTTCTTCTTTTTACCAAATACACTACGGTTAACAACCCAGCCATCGCAGCTATCACACCAAATCCAGGTAATCCTTCTCCCGCAGGTGTTTCCAGTTCCTGTGTTGCCACTTTGTCTTCCAACGATTTTACACGGCTATTTAGTTCTTCGAGTCCAGCAGGGGACGCAGCAGCCTCTGCTGATTCTTGCGCGGGGAACTCCTCGATCACTGGAACGATGAAAACGCCCCTTATGTTTTGCCCGGTCTCAGGCTCCATTGTAGCACCGACAAACCATATCCCTGGCTCGTCAAGCGTGTACACGAACTCTCCGTTCTCATTGGACATGGTGAGTCGTGTGAAGACCATCGCAGGGTCGTACGGGAACATTGTCTCTGCGGTTTCTACTACCTCTTTACCAGCATCTAATGTGTGGTATATCTCAACCTCTACTGGCGCGCCTGCAAGCACCTTGCCGTTGTACAGTGCCTTTCCAGCGAAGACAAAGCCCGCCTCCATGCCGTAGGGTCGCATGTACGGGATGATCTCGGTCTGCTGTCCGACCTCGGCATCCCAGCCAAACCATGTCTCTTCACCGCAGTGGATGACGGCTTTGGTGTAGTCTATCAAATTCTCCCCTTCGTCCTCATATTTCACAAAGACAACGGAATCGCCCATTTGATCAATAGTGAACGATGCCTTGTATGCCTTGAAGGTTCCGAGATTTCCGTCTTCGTCCATTCCATCAACGGTGATCTCTTCCGTCGTAAGTTGCAGAACCGTGCCGTCGGGTTTCATGACCGAGACCTCGGGTACAGACCCCATGTCAAAGAGTATATGCTCGTAGGGGTGCCCCCACATCATATATACGGTCTTGGTCTCGCCCTCATCTGCAATGTAGTCTTCAGGTGTCACATCCCAAACGGTAGCCGCATTATCGCTGGGGAAGACCATCGTAAAATGCGCGCTCGCCATCCCCACAGCACTTGCAAGGAGTATCCCTGCCAGGAGAATAGTCGCTATCGTAGTCACCTTTTTTCTTCTTTTTATCATCTTCTTTTTTCACCTCCTTTTGTTTTTTATACTTAATCTCATAATAGAAGTATTCAATGCTATTTAAATATAATTTAATATTATATCATCTTCAATTTCGAGGGATTTGGTTTACAATACTACCCAAAAACTCTTATTATTCACACAAACCTCGGATCTCGAAGTTAGATTTGCTCTTTTCTTCTCACTTTTGTAATCCAATATGCTATTAACGCACCAATAGTACCAGAAACAAAAGCGGCAAGCATAAGAATTGGTGCGAATTTTGACGGTACCCATACCCCAGCATGAACTCCTATAGCTATCCATGTAATTCCCAAACACGCTAAATTCCCCAGACCTCCCCCAATTGCACCTTTAAATACGGACTTAGACGCTGTTAGCTCTACAAAAATACCCATTGAAAGCAGAGCTATAACCCCGTAAATGCCAAACCAGATTGGTGAAACAACTCCATACCACGGAGCTATAAGCAGGCAAAAAGAAGCGATTAAAAGTGACGTGACGACCCCGGCATATCTCTTTTTTATAATCGCATGCGCCAAAGCTATCCAGAGCACAAAAATAAATCCTCCTAATACCGCCATTCCAGCCGCAGGTCCCGGTATGCCAAGATATTCCGTAAACGTTTTTATTGGAAGATAGGTATTTAGTAGAGCGCTACCAAGAGCAAACAAGGCTATCATTCCGAGTTCATACACATCGAAATAAGACTTTCCCTCTTTCATCTTTTCATCTTCACCACCTACATTTGCTGCATACAGGATGCTCCTTCATGTTTTTAATAAACTCCCTATACTCTCGTGACCTCAGAATGTCACCGATTCTATCTTCACTCTCAAGCACGTTCCCCATGTAGAACTCTGGCAGGAAACAGCACGGGGTTACTTTGCCATCACAGGTGACAAACACGCTATACTTAACGATTCTACAGGGTAAAGAATGCCTCCGGGGTAAATAAATCTCAAATTTCAACTCTTTTTTCAATTTATTCAACTCCCGGAATAAATTTTCCTCTTCTTTTTCCGAAATATAGTTTATATCAGTGTCCACGTTATAAACGTTGAAAAGCCTGTGAAGGATAACTGCTTCTATTCCCGCTTCTTTAGCAAGTTTTACCATGTCCAGGATTTCATCGTAATTATCCTCGTATATAGTGATGTCAAGATACGTTTTTGGCTTTTTAAAACCCAATTGCGCCTTTTCGCTTATCAGCTTCTCCAGCTCAGGTATGGTTTTCAGTAAGACCCCTTTATCGTATATCCCAAAAGCGATTTCTCTTAGACCGGAGTCAAAAATATTACCGATATTTTCATCTATCAGCGTTCCATTAGTAGTGAGATTTGTATGCACGCCTTTAGACTCTGCATATTTTATCATTCCCAATAACTCCGGGTTCATAAGAGGCTCGCCCCAGCCGTGTAAAGCAACGTAACGAAAGTTATATGAATCCAATATTTTCTTGAAATTATCCAAGGAGAGGGAACCAACCGATCCTTCAAGATTTCTTCTCATGCACATTTTACAGTTTAAGTTGCATTCCTTGGTAGGCTCGATTTGCAGCGTCAGATAACTGAATATTCGCTTGAGCATTTTTGGGAAAAATAAAAAAGGGAGGAAGTAGAAAGCGGGGTTCCGCTTACTCCTCCACCTTTCTAAGGTTTAGCTTTTTTAGCGGGTGAAGGTAGTTCGCGACAAAGACACTGCCGAGAACGACAGCACCTATCATTTTAGTCGCTATTATCGCTTGAACTGCGACCACTCCACCCACTGCCGCTACAGTTATTGGTGCGCACATATTTTTTATTTCACCTCACTTTGTACTCATATTTTAGATATATATAATACTTTCGGTTTATATCTTTATCTTATTTTTGAGAAAGTGTTACTTTTTATCTTTTTCATATACACAACGGCACCAGCTACGGCTATGATGCTATTTCACTCCTCACCAGAGCATGGAATGCATACTGTCCTACCATCCTTTACTCTCACATGCGTCTCCAGGACTTTTTCACCACAAACAGGGCATTTTGTTGCTGAGAATATCGGATGGGACATCGGAGCAGACTCAGGCACCTTTATCGTTTTGCGCTCAATTCTGAACATTTCCTCCTCTGGCACATCCAGCATCTCAAAGGTCATCCTATTGAACAACTGCGTTAATCTCCCAATTTCCTCCTTTGTTGTTTTTTCTCTCCTGACAACAATTTTTTCAAACAATGACCAAGCTTCAGGATATTTCTCAGTAAGAGAGTCCACAAAATCGGGATTAATAGCGATTCTTATTGCCGTGCCATCTCTTTTTGCCACGGTTACCGCAGTTTTTCCGTAATCTTTGAATATAAGAGCTCTGTTTCCAAAAGTACAGCCAGTTACGAGTTGAATACCATCACTAAAGCAATTGTTAGTCTCAACAATCGCCACAAAATCTCTCATACCCATATTTTTTATCCCCAGTTCACGCATGGCAATATAGCCAGCCTTGACGCCACATGCTGAATAGGCGCAGAAATGTCCGTGTAATTCTCCAGTATTCTCAAGCAATCCTTTTAGGTCTTCTTTTTCTATTAACTTTTCTATATTTTTTCTTAATGGCTCCTTTTCACTCTGCCCTTTCATTTTTCACCTCACTTTTGTAGTTACATGTTATACAATTCACTCTTTTCCGAAAGAAAAAGAAGGGAGGAGGGAAGGAAAGAGGTGAACGGCGACGTTACGTTTACCCCCCCTGCTTCCCCGAGTTTTAAATTTTCTTAGCGGGTTATATGTGTATGTGTGTGTCTATCTATCCTATCCCTGCTTCCTTCGCTTCGCTACGTACACAAGCGTACCAGCTATGGCTATAGCTGCTATGACTCCAAGTCCGGGGATTGATGGCGTTTCTTCTGCGGGTGTCGGTACTGGTGTCGATGCTGGTGCCGCTGTAGTTTCAGGTTCTGGCATAATGCCAAGCTCAACCAGAGGATTTGCGCCTACTGCCATCCACTTGGCATTCATCACTTTAACCGAGACCTGATTTCCCAGATCTTTTACCATCAACTCGGAGATATATTCTTCCGGCTCATGATCCATGAGCACTACATCCGACCTGAGCCTGGCCCACCACCATTTGTGGCTGTCAAATCCCTTCATATCTGCTCCGCTTATTCCGCAGTCAGATTGAGCTTTACCCCAGTCCCAACCTAAAACTATTGCTTTTGCCTCACCCGTCTTACCCATTTTTATGTATATCCCTGCTATGTTCTTGTACTCTGGAGCAAGCTTTTCGCTGACACTGCCCGGGACATACATTACGGCCATGCCTCTCTTTCCCACGGTGCAGTCAAATATCTGCTGAAAGGCATCGTCCTTACACCATGGGGGAACGGACCAAACAACCCACTCCTCACCTTCTTCCAGTGGATAGTTTTCTCTCAGGTATTGTGTCATAAAGTAACCACTGGTGAGCCCGGGACAAATATGATTGTGGAATTCCGCACTCCGTAAGAATTCATTGCTTATCCCCGTGCTCCAGACGGCGCTTATGGTGAGAATGCTGAACTCATTTCCGCCAAACGTTTTCTCATCGAAATTGTGATTCCATGCCTTTGCCCCTTCCTCGGTGATGAGTTTGTCCGGGTCTATATTCTCCCTGGAAATCTTCGAGAACAAAGCATCTGCACCGACCTCCATGAACTTTGAAAAATCAACTGTCCCTGCAGCTTCCTTGTCTAACCATGACCTAAGGTTGCCCTTGTTTACCTCAAGGTAGATGCAATCGCCTGTCTCTTTGTCAAAGAAAGCAAACCAAAGCGGTTTATCACACCCTCTATGCACATTCACCAAATTCCCCTCACCTCGTGAGACGCCAGCGGTCATCATCACACCGTTAAGGGCTCCTTCTGAGCTATACTTGCCGATGTTAGCAATATATCCCGCGTCTGTCAGTACCAGAATGTTGGGATCGCCTTTGCTAAATCCTAACTCCTCCACTGCCTTTTTCGCCGCTTTATACCCTACTAAATTCATCACTGAGAGATCTTCTTCTCCAACAAGGTCAACTACCGGCTTTAATCCCGGATAATCGCTGACGATACTCCCTTGTGCCGAACCCGTTACAGTGAATACACTGCACAAGAATATTGCTAAAACCACCACAGCCGCTTTTCTATTTATCATATTTTTTACCTCCTTCTGTTTTTTAATACCTGATTTTATAATAGAGATATTTTATACTATTTAAATATGTTTTGGTATTACTAAACTCAATATTATGAAAAAATTGTTACACTTCCACTCGCTACGGCAGCACCACCTCTTTAATCGGCAGTCAATTATGCTCTCGCTTAATGGTTGCGAAAAAGGAATCGAAAAAAAACTCCAAAAAGTGAAAACTAAGGGGTCTTATCCAAATCCTCTATCTGAATGATTCAATCTATGACTTTTTTAATTCATCTACTTTTCATCGCCTCGTTTACTCGATCCAGTAATATATCCACAATCCGGTCATCCACTCCTATTGGCTTTGCGTAAGTAAGCGTAACATCTCTACCTAATTCCTCCCAAGCTTCCTCGAAAGCGATTTTCAACTTCTCTGGAATATCCTCTGTGGTATGCGCCCCGTCTGCCAAAAAAACTGGCAGTGCCACTATCTTCTTCATTCCGTCCTTAGCAAGGGTTCTCAGTACTTCTTCAATGCTCGGCGAGTTCAATTGCATGAAGGCTACCCGTACCACCTTAAATACCCCTCGCAGTTCCATTCGCCTTCCTAACTCTTCCAATACTTCCTTGTTATACGGTAATGTGCTTCCATGTCCTATTAAAACGACCGCAACGCCTTCTCCATCTCCGCCTACGTCTCTATCTTCTTCTTTTGCCATTTTCGTCACCTTCTTTATTTTACGTGCTATCAAACGATCCTAACTCCTTAAGATGTGGGCATCTTAAATAATTTTCGTTTTTTTAATGTGGCTCGTTGATGTTCAAATATAGGGGTCTTTCGTAAGAGAAGAAAGACCGGGTAAGAAAAAAGAGGATAAGTGGGACTGGAGAGCACAGATTGAAAAACTCACACTTGGCCTCCCTCATACTTCTCCTTTGTCCTCCTTCTTATTACTTGACCTATCCTGATCATCTCTTTTGGCGGTAAAGGCTCAGGGACTGAGGTCCGCGTGTTGGTATAGATTCTCAGAGCCAGCTCCCGGAACAAATCGGCAACACCACTATTAGGTTCATATTCAATTACGGTATTACCTGCAATCTCGGCTTCTGCAATCTGATGTGCGTTAGGGATATGCCCAATAACGTGTGACCCAACCGTTTCAGCGAAATCGTGAACGACATTATCGTCATCAAGCATACCTCTAACGTTATAAACGATACCCCCCAATGGAGACCCGCCTTTGGTAGCGAACTCGCTGATACCCTTGCAAATATTGTTTGCGGCGTAAAGAGCAAGATAATCCGCTGATGTTACAATATAGACCTCGTCAGCCAAGCCCCGCCTCAGGGGCATTGCAAAACCACCACACACAACATCGCCAGGTACGTCGTAGATCACCACGTCCGGCTTAAGTTCATCAAAGGCATTCAGCCTCTTAAGCAGATCAATCGCAACGATGACTCCTCTACCCGCGCATCCAACACCTGGTCTTGGCCCTCCGCATTCGGCGCAATAAACACCCCTATAACCTTTGTAGATGACTTCATCAAGTCTGATTTTATTTCCTTTCACCACACCATCAAGACCCAACTGCTCTATACCTTTGTCTCTTGACGTGTCAAGAATAGTTGGTATTTCAACCTCGCCTCGTAAGTTTCTCGTACAGTCGCACTTTGGGTCGCAGCCAATCATCATCACTACAAGACCATGCTCAGCTAACGCAGCAGCGATGTTCGAGCTTACTGTGGATTTTCCAACGCCTCCTTTACCATAAAATGCTATCTGTCTCATTTTCGCCAAAAATTTCAAATTTGCTCCTCTTTTAACTTCACTCAAGTATCTTAAAGTGAAATAAAAATTTTTAGAATAAATATGAACATCCCGAGGGTGGTGATTGCAGGGGACAGGAGTTCAGCAGGTAAGACTACTGTTTGTATTGGGTTATTGGGTGCTTTGCGAGAGAGAGGACTTGAGGTTCAGGGGTTCAAGGTAGGACTCGACTATATTGATCCGGGCTTTCATACCTTAGTTTCTGGTAGACCTTCGAGGAATCTGGACGGTTTTTTAATGTCTCCCGAGGTGGTGAAGGAGATATTTATAAGGGGCAGTAAAGGTGCGGATATTGCTGTGATAGAAGGGGTACGGGGGCTCTACGAAGGTTTAAATTATTCCGATGATGTAGGAAGCACTGCACAGATAGCCAAGATTTTAGACTGCCCGGTTATACTTGTAATTGATGCGAGTAGCATCACGAGGAGTGTTGCAGCGTTGGTTAACGGATATAAATGTTTTGATCCTGAAGTACAGATTTCAGGGGCTATTTTAAACAATATTGGGAGCGAGAGACATGGGGAGAAGGCGCAGAAAGCGGTGGAGAAGTATTGCGGTATAAATGTTATCGGTAAGATCCCTCGCAAGAGCGACCTGAAAATCTCTATGCGACACCTCGGTTTGATCACCGCAACCGAGTGTAAAAGTAGAGGGAACGATTTTAACAGCGTTTTGGATAAAATAAAAAACTCGGTGGAGGAGAATGTTGATATAAAATCGCTTTTAGATGTTGCAAAGTCAGCACACACACTGAAAAAGTCGAAATCAATGATTTTTCATGCGGATAGGAGCGAAAAAGCAAAAGTCAGAATTGCGGTGGCTTTTGATGAGGCGTTCAATTTTTACTATCAGGATACATTGGATTTGCTTGCTTTGGAAGGTGCAGAACTCGTATATTTCAGTCCTATAAGGGACAAAAAACTTCCAGAAGGTGTGAGGGCTTTATATATTGGCGGTGGCTTCCCAGAGCTGTATGCAGAGGAGCTTTCCTCGAACAGGTCAATGCTCAACGCAGTAAAAGATTTTTATGATCAATATGGGGTTATATATGCGGAATGTGGCGGGTTGATGTATTTGATGGAACAACTCGGGTATAAAAACAACAATTTTGAGCTCTGCAGTGTGATGAAAGGATCAGTGAGATTTGGAGAAAAGAGAGTCATCAACTATGTAGAAGGCGAATTTCAGAAGGATTGTATCTTAGGTAAAAAAGGCAGCAGGTTTAAGGGGCATGAATTCCATCATTCTAATATATTGCTTGAAAATCAGGCAAATGTTGATTTTGCTTATAAAATCCTCCGAGGCAAGGGTATAATGGATGGAATGGATGGCATTATATCAAAGAACTGCCTCGCTTCCTTTGCACATCTGCATGCAGCTTCTTATACCGGGTTTGCTGAAAATTTTGTCAAGAGTGCAAGAATATCGAGAATCAAAAACTTTAAAAATTAGGAGAAAGAATATTGTTCTTACCAAGAACAAACAGATACCATGCTTCCCCTCTATGTTAATGTCTCTGATAAAAGAATAATTGTATTTGGCGGAGGAGACGTTGCAGAGAGGAAGATATGCCAGATTTTGGATACGGATAAGGATGGGGGGAAGGTAAATCTGGAAGTTTATAGCTTGGATTTCACACCTCACATAGAAGAGCTATGTGAAAAGGGAGAAATTCAGTGTTTCAGATACGATTTATGGGATCAGAACTTGGAAGCGCTTATAAAAGGGGCTTTTTTAATCCTCATTTGCACCAGTGACGTCACACTCAATGAGCATCTCTTTACCGAGGCGGCGAAAAGCGATGTGCTTATCAATTATAAGGATAAGGGAAATGCGTTTATGTCTTCAGTTGTAAACAAGGGAGGGTTTCTGATTTCTGTTTCTACAGAGGGTAAAGGACCTGCAATGGCAAGGTATATGAAGGGAAAGATTGCGTCACTTATAGGGGAAAAAGAGGAAAAGATGCTGTATATCCAGACGCACCTTAGAGAATATTTAAAAGAGAAGATCAAAGATGAAGGGCAAAGGAAAGAGATTTTAAACTACGTTTTGAGCGACCCGGACTGCTGGGCCGCTCTTGACGAGCCTGTCGAGGTTGCTAAAAGACGTATATTCAGAATTGTAGAGGATAGATATGCATAAAATTGGCGCTTTATGGCTTTCGCATAAAAACTGTGATGTCCTGGAACTTGAAGAGGTGGCTGATCGCTTGAATCCAGAACTATTCTCAGAAGACCAGCGCGTGAGCGGCTATGCGATTATAAAAACGTGTAATCGCGTAGAGGCGTATATCACTTCGGAATACCCGAGAGAGGTTTTAGAGGATGTTGCTAAGAGGCTGAAATTAGAAAAACGCGGGATTTTCGTGGGCAAAGATGCGGTAGAACATCTTATGCGGGTCTCTTGCGGGCTGGAAGCGATGATAGTAGGAGAAGACCAGATCTTGGGGCAGATAAAGAAGTGTCACTTAGATAGCAGGAAAGAAGGGACGACAGACAGTCTCCTGGACATGGCATTCGAAAGAGCGATAAAAGCAGCGAAGAGGGCGAGAAGTGAGACAAAAATAAACGAGGGCTCAGTTTCTATCGGGTCTGCGGCGGTTGCGTTCGCAGATGTTATAAGCGGGGGCTTGGAAGGAAAAAGCATTCTTGTAATTGGTGCTGGGGATATGGGGACACTGGTAGCAAAAGCGATCTCAAAAAAATCACTGAAGGCTATGTTCATTGCCAATCGCACGTATGAAAAAGCGAAGAAACTTGCAGAAGAACTTTGTTGTGAAGTGGTCAAACTGGATGATAAAGAGCGGTATCTCTCTGCTTGTGATATTGCTATCTGCACGACATCAGCACCGCATTACATTCTGGATTTCAAGTTAATGGCGAGAGTGATGGAACATCGTAGAACGGATAACGAGCTTCTTATTATAGACATAGCGAATCCTAAGGATGTGGAGGAAAGAGTGAGCGAGATAAAGGGAATTGAGCTGTATGACCTGGACAGTTTATACGAAATAAGTGAGGAGAACCTGAAAAGAAGGCTTTCCGAGGTTAGTAAAGTTGAACGGATGATAGAGGAAGAGATAGAAATCTTTAACTATATTTTAAATCGCCAAAAGACCGAAATACTTGTCACCATGCTTTATAAGCACGGGTATCAGGTAATGGAGGAGGAGAAAAAGAAAGCACTCCGTTATTTAGAGAAAGGGCGAGATCGGAAAGAGGTATTGGAAGGTTTCTCGCATGCAATTTTAGCTAAAACCCTTCATACACCAACCAAGATATTCAGGAATTACACCGATGCTAATTTTATAGATTTACTGATATTGCAATTTGAGAAGGAGTTTGATGGTCATAATGAACGTAGAAAATATAAAAAGAAGAAAGCAAAAAAAAATCAGTGACCATGAGAGTAGGAAAGTGCCCAATTTGTGGTGGTGATACGAAAGAAGATGTTGTAGAGGTGCAAGAGGTGATTGAAGGGGTGGCATATATTATAAATTTAGAGGGGTGAAGGCAGAGGTTTGCGTGCAGTGTGGTGAGAGGATGTATTCATTGGATGAAATGCGGCGGATTGAGAAAGTAAGAGAGAAGATAAAGAACAGGATGATAAAGCCGATAGAGGTGAGGAAGGTGGCGGTGGTATCTTTATGATTTGTTAGCGTCTTCCACAACCTGAAAATCGCAAAACCGAAAAACTTATACAGAGTTAGCGCAATAGCTAAGAGTGCAACTTCAGGGATGAGGGAATAAGGTGATAAAAATGGACGAAATGTTCCCAACCGTTAGAATGAGGCGTTTGAGAGGGCTGAAACTGATACAAGAAACTCGATTGTCCATAGACGACCTGATTCTCCCATTATTTATTGACGAGAACATAGAAGGAAGAAATAAAAAACCGATTAATTCCATGCCCGGGCAGTATAGATTTTCGATAGAAGGGGCAGTAAAAGAGGTTTTAGAAGCTCGTTCGCTGGGTATCAAATCAGTGCTGCTGTTCGGAATACCGGCAAGGAAAGATGCGATAGGAAGTGAAGCATTCAATAAAGATGGAGTAATACAACGAGCGGTTAGAAAGATAAAAAAGGAGGTTGAAGACGTCATTATCATCACCGATTTGTGTCTTTGTGAGTATACAACTCACGGGCATTGTGGACTTATAGAGAACGGCAGAGTGGTCAATGACCCTACACTGGGTGTATTGGGAAGAATAGCAGTGAGTCAGGCGGAAGCAGGTGCGGATATTGTAGCACCTTCCGGGATGATGGATGGGATGGTGAAAGCGATAAGGGAGAAACTCGATAACGAGGGCTTCACAGATATCGCTATTATGTCTTACGCTGCAAAATACAATTCCGCTTTATACGGGCCTTTCCGAGAGGCGGCGGATTCCGGCTACAAATTCGGTGACCGGAGCGGCTATCAGATGGACTTTTCTAATGCAAGGGAAGCGCTCAGGGAAGTAGAACTTGACATACAAGAGGGTGCGGACATCGTGATGGTAAAAC
Organism: Methanosarcinales archaeon; assembly: GCA_030611045.1. Taxonomy (GTDB): domain Archaea; phylum Halobacteriota; class Syntropharchaeia; order Alkanophagales; family Methanospirareceae; genus JACGMN01. The sequence goes on along the minus strand of JAUWQN010000010.1, from coordinate 8,932 downwards.
CCGCTATTTTTTATCTTGACATAATTTCCAAGGTGCGTGCGAGCTTTAATGTTCCACTTGTTGCTTATAGCGTCAGTGGCGAGTATTCAATGATAACTGCGGCTTCGGAAAACGGTTATTTAAATCGAGAAGAAGTGATAATGGAAGGATTAACCGCGATAAAGCGGGCGGGTGCGGATTTGATAATCACTTATTTTGCGAAAGATATTGCAACGCTTTTAAAGTAAATACTAAACTCTAAATTCGAAATACTAAACAAATCCAAATGACCGAAATAAGAAATTCAAAACAGTATGATTTAGAAGAACGAACGCTAAAATCCGCAAAGGATGTGATAAAACTCGTCAGAACCCTTCCAAGGACAATCGCCAACATTGAGATAATAAAACAACTTGTCCGAGCTTCCGGGTCTGTCGGAGCAAATTATATCGAAGCGAATGAGGCTTTGAGCAAAAAAGATTTTGTCATGCGGGTCAAGATTTGTCGAAAAGAAGCTAAAGAAAGCAGGTATTGGCTGAAACTTATTGAAGTAAATGGCGAAGGTGCTGAAAAACAAAGGCAATTATTGATTCAGGAAGCGACTGAGCTTATGAAGATCTTCGGTGCCATACTGGAGAAGACGAAATAAGTTTTGATATTGTGATTTTGGATTTCGGTATTGTTTAGAGTTTAGATATTAGGATTTAGGATTTTCCAGTTCTTATTGAGCCTGTTCCTTTATCGCATTCAAAAGACCCTCAAAAGTGCTCTTCTCCGCAACCAAATCCACATTCATTCCTTCTCCGGTTATAGTTTCTGCGGTCAAATCACCAATCGCCGCGATTTTCGCGTCTCTAAAGATTTCCCCATCCCTCCCCAACTCTTTTACAAGTTCAAAGAAGATTTTAACAGTCATAGAACTAGTAAAGATGACATAGTCCGGCTTATACTTCACTAAATCTTCAAAAAGTTTCTTAAACTCACTCAAATCCTTCTTCTTTATCTTATATATCTCTATATCAGTCACAACAGCTCCTTTGTTATCAAAAAATTCTACAATCTCCTTATTCCCCTCAGAACTTCTGAGGAATACAATTCGCCTATCTTTTACCCTGATTGCGTTAAACAGCTCTTTTAGGCCCTCTGAGCTGTACTCCACCGGCATTAAATCCACGCTCAATCCTCTTTTTTCAAGCTCTTCTCTCGTTACAGGGCCAATAGCACAAATCTCGATATCAGCGTCTAAAAGCTTCTTCTTCAAATCAAATTTACCCTCGCATAGCTCAAACGAACTTTTAACACCGTTCACACTGGTGAACACGGCGATGTCAACGCCTTCTTCAAAAGCAGCCGCTATCTCGCCTAAAGCATCCTTCCTCTCCACGAGTTCAAATACTGGAAAGCCGAAAAAATCAAATCCGTGCCTCTCTGCTCTCTCCCTTGTACGAGGCAGTAAAATCTCAGGTCGAAAAGCTGCTATCTTTGTTCTCAATTTTTGTAACCCCCTAAAAATTTTAAAAAAATCACATCAACCTTTCCCTCACACGAACCGCATCGCCAACCACAATCACCGCAGGCGGCTTCACCTCTTCTTTCGTCACCACTTCCACTATGTTCCCAAGCGTTCCGCACACAATCCGCTCATCTTCTGTGAATCCCTTCTCAATCACCGCGACTGGTGTTTCTGCAGGCATTCCGTTCTGCAAAAGGTTATCAACATTCCTGACGAGATTCCCTACACCCATCAATATAACAAGAGTGCCCTTTAAATTTGCTATCGCTTCCCAGCTAATGCTTTCTTCCTTCTCATCCATCTCATGGCCCGTGATTATTGTAACAGAAGAAGAAACACCGCGGTATGTAAGTGGAATGGAGAATAAAGCAGGAACTGCAATTGCGGATGTTATTCCCGGCACCACTTCAAACTCAATGCCTCTTTCCTTAAGATACACTGCTTCCTCGCCTCCTCTACCGAAGATGTACGGGTCTCCACCTTTCAAACGCACAACTTTCTCGTACTTCTCCGACAGTTCAACCAGGAGGTGGTTTATCGCATCCTGCGAGAATTTGTGTTCCTCCGCAGTTTTACCAATAGCAATAACTCGTTTTCCCTTTGGTATCAGCGTCTTCACGCCTAAAACTAAATTGTCAACCAATATCACGTCAGCGTCTTTTATAAGCCTATAAGCTTTCAGACTTACCAGTTCAGGGTCTCCAGGTCCAGCACCAACAAGATATACTATCCCCATTTTTAAACGCCACCTTTTTAATACTTATTAGTTATCCTCTGTGTGCATTATAATCTTAGGGAAAATGAAAGCCGAGAAGCTTTTTGCACTCGCATCGAGATACATGCCCGGCGGGGTTAGTAGTCCGGTGCGTGCATACAAACCGTATCCGTTTTTTGTGGAGCATGCAAAAGGCTCGAAGATATACGATGTAGATGGCAGAGAATACATTGATTACTGTTTAGCATACGGGCCACTCGTCTTAGGGCACGGCAACGAAGAGGTGAAGACCGCAGTTAGAGAACAGCTTGAAAAAGGATGGCTCTACGGCACGCCGCATGAGAAGGAGATAGAGCTTGCGAAGAAGATAATAGCACATTATCCTTCGGTTGAGATGGTCCGGTTTGTTAATACAGGGAGCGAAGCAACGATGGCTGGGATAAGGCTTGCACGAGGTTTCAAGGAACGTGATAAAATAGTTAAAATTGAAGGTGGGTTTCATGGCGCACATGATTCGGTGTTAGTCAAAGCGGGTTCCGGAGCCACTACCTTTGGCATTCCGGACTCTAAAGGGATACCAAAGGACTCGGTGAAAAACACGCTTCAAGTTCCGTTTAATGATGCCGCGGCACTTTCCACTATGCTGGAGAAGAATTCAGGTGAGGTTGCCGCAGTTATAATAGAGCCTGTTATGGGGAATGTGGGACCGATACCGCCTCAAGATAACTATTTGAGCGACGTGCGGGAAATAACGAAGGAGAACGATGTTTTACTCATTCTTGACGAGGTAATCACCGGTTTCCGGCTCGCTTTGGGCGGTGCGCAGGAATTCTACGGTATAGATGCGGACTTAACGATTTTAGGTAAGATTGTTGGTGGAGGTTTTCCTATTGGTGTGTTCGGTGGCAGAAGAGAGCTCATGGAACTCATAGCTCCCTCTGGAGCGGTATATCACGCAGGAACTTTTAGTGGCAACCCTGTTTCCATTACCGCGGGCTTGAAAACGATAGAAATAATAGCGCGAGAACGGGTACCACAAAGAATAAACAAACTTGGTGAAAGAATGAGGGCTGCTTTAAGCGAAATAGTGAGGGATTCAGGAGTTGAAAGTTACGTTTCCGGTGTTGGCTCGATGTTCAAGGTGTTTTTCAGTCCTTCGGGAAAAGAGGTAAAGAATTATGCTGATGCTTTGCGTTGCGATAAAAACAAATATATGGTGTTATTCCACAAAATGCTCGATTCAGGCGTGTTTTTGCCGCCTTCGCAGTTCGAAACGAATTTTATCAGTTCTGCACATACTGAAGAGGATATAGAAAGGACGATAGAGGAGTATAAGGAGAATATTGACAATTCACACAGTTAGCCGATGTCTTCAGGTGGTACTCGTCCTTCTCGTTCCCAGAGTGCTCGCAGATTACGTGCACCATGAACAAAACCGATAATATATTTACTTTCCGAGCCATTTGCTCATTCTTCGCTCAATCTTCTCTCGCACGTAGATATGATACTGGATATCTTAGAACGACGAGTCATCCGGGATCAGCTCATGCATCTTTCGAACTTCTTCTTTTGCTCTTCTCATTTTTTTATACAGCGTCTTGCGTTCTTCCAGCATGAGTTCCTGATCCTCGAATAAATACAGGAAGAAGTTGCCACACTCTCGTTTCCCGCACCGAATCAAGCGGTCGTGATAGTAGAAGTGACCATTGAGATGGATGCGCGTATCATAAAAATGGCTATTTCTCCTCGTTGGAAGTATGTATGAGATATTCTTATCATCCAGGAACTCCACAACATCGTCAGAGAAGAAACCTCGATCGAGCACGAGTATCTTTCCACCGAGATCGAGTTCATTAATCGAGTAATACAGCGTTCTTATATCCTTCACACTACCGGGCAGAGATCGTACCATTGTTGGCAATCCCGTATCAGCGCTGCAGAGAAGTGCGAGATTGATCTGGGGCACCGGTATTTTATCCTTGTTGTAGCCCTTCTCAGCCTGAATGATGTTCATAGCGCGTTAGAAGACGGAGGTCAGGTCATAAACAAGCTGTTTGCTCAGATCTGCAAGTTCATTGAAGATAACATCCTGGCCAACCCGGTTTACACCTACTTCTCGCAATACTCTGGTGAGATTCTTCGGATTTAGATGTGGATTGATGTTTTCTGCGTTGTAGAGCTTCTCCCAAGCGTCTTTTACACGTTTCAAAGGTACATTGCCGGTGACGCGCACCATAGCAATAGCACAGATCTCAGCCCAACATTCAGGGAAACCTTCTTTCAATAGAGGTTTGAACACCCTCATTGTTTCATGCAGCAACATCGAATTGCCATATTCTGTATCTGGGGAATATGTTAATATAAAGGTTCCAGCTATCATTTATGGGTGATTGGCAAAAGATGAAGGTTTTTATTAAAATAAATAGAAAGGATGTTGCATGCGTATACCCGATATAGACCGCCTGTTTGAAAAAGTGGATATTACAAAATATCCGGTGAAAAAAATGGTTGCGATACCGTTAATCATCTTAATCATCGCTTTCGCTATAATCACGTACACGCAAGTAACCGTAGACTCACCGGTTCGTTTAGGAACGGATTTCAAAGGCGGAACAGTGATAAAGATAACAACTGACGAGACAAAAGAAGCGCTTACTGCGAAATTCGCTGCTTATCCAATCGCCCACATAAGGGATACTGGTGGCGTGAACGAGAAGAGTATAGAATTCGGACAAATGAGCGAATTACAAAAAGATGAATTGATAGCTATGTTTAAAGGAGAATACGGGTCGTATGAACTGCGGGACATAAGTCCGTTGTTTGGTCAGGAATCGCAAAGTCAGGCAGTGCGTGCCGTGATCCTCGCTTTTACGTTGATGGCAATTGTTGTTTTCGTGGTATTTAGAACAGTTATTCCACCGTTAGCAGTAATTTTTGCCGCTTTTTCTGACATCGTAATTGCAGTTGCCTGTATGGACATAATAGGGCTGGAATTATCGCTTAGCACGGTCGCAGCGTTGCTTATGCTCATCGGCTATTCTGTGGACTCTAATATCTTACTGACGACGAATCTGCTTCGTAAAAAGGGAGACTTAAACGAGAAGGTAAGAAATGCAATGAAAACAGGCATAACGATGACCTTCTCCACCCTGTCCGCGGTATTCGCAATGTTCCTCGTTTCCTCTTCTATTCATTTATTCTCATCGCATTTCGCTCCTATTCCCATGTTAAGGGACATCTCGCTCGTGCTCTTTTTCGGTCTCACGATGGATTTACTGAACACCTGGCTCTTTAATGCAGGGGTGTTACGGTGGTATATGGAGAAGAAGGAGATGAAGAAATATGGGAAGCGCAGTGTGAAGAGCGGGGTGAATAAAAAGAAAGCAAAGAATAAAAGTAAAAGCAGCACCGTCTAATATGTATACCGATAGAAAATCTAAATAAGATAGGGAGTAGGTGAAAGAAAAACCATGAGCGAAATAAGACCGGGTATAAAGACATTAAAAGATGTTGGGTACAGGGTGATTCTTAAAAATGAGGATGGTAGCCCGAGGTTAGTATGGATGTGTTCTATCAAAGAAGGGCAATATGGTAAGTTCATCTCGATAGAGCAGCGTTGGGTGCGGAAGATGGAAGGCGAAAAGATAGTAGAAAGCGAGTGGGCAAGGAAGTCTTTTAATTTCTCTTATGATAATGAAAAGGCACTTGCAACGTTGAATATCGTAGGAGAGTTACTAAAAGAGGCTTTAGGCGCCAGTGCGAGCGCTGATCTTGAGAAAGAAGTAGAAGAGGAATTCGGTGAGGAACTCGAGGGAATTGAGGAGGATTTGTAGTTTGATACTATAAGGGCAGTTAGTTGCACGGCACGTTTCATGTAAGAAAGAAGTTTCTACACAGCACTTCTGCTCGATCGGTAAAGGTAACATTGTAATCCGAAGGTAGGCAGTTTTTATACGGAAACTGGGCAAATCGGTAATCCATCAGAACGATGATGCATCGGTCTTGCTCGCTTCTTATACCTCTGCCAGCCGCTTGCAGCACCTTCGTAACCGCAGGGTAGAGATAACCATACAGCCGACCTTTTTCAGATCCGTATTTCCCCGTATAATAGCCTTCTATCGTTTTTACATCCAGCGTTGGTGGGCTCAACGGCACTCCCACGACGATAATCGCTTTTAGCGTGTTGGATTCATAATCCAAGCCTTCGGAGAACGACCCGCCCTGCACGGCGAGTAATATTCCCCCAGTAGTATCCCGTAACGACTCATAAAGCCTATTTTTCTCCCCCTTATTCATCTTCCTCCGCTCCACCAGCGCCCGGCTGCTCACATCCTCAGGTAAATGCGCAGCAATGCTTTTTAGAAGCGCATAAGAAGGAAAAAAGACCGCCATGCCACCTTTTACGTATTGAGCTACTTCACCAATCTTCTCGGCTACCTTCATATACATCTCTTCGCCCCGTTCTGTATATTTCGTGGTGAGTTCTTTCGTAACCACAATCTGTCGGTTCTCCTCTGGAAACGGCGACCTGTACTCCCGCATGACTATCTCTTTTCCTTTGATTCGTGCTGGAGTGGCGCCGAGCACATCGGCATACATCTCTGTGGGGCATAACGTGCCGCTCATCATTATGGTTGCATGCACCCGTGCGAATATTGGTGCGCTTATCACCGAAGGGTCAAGCAGTTTGAAGTAAAGCATTGGATTCTCTCGCTGCACAAGCGAAAATATCCTTACACATTTCTCTCGTGTTCTCCACCCGTCTAAGAACTCCGCCACGCTGACAATATTCCGCTGTGCAGCCTCTTTCTCTTTTTTATATCTTGGACTTCCGGTAGTTCCAGACACGCTATAACGGCTCTTTTTCAAGGTTTTGAGTATGCGTTTCTCTTCTGCGGAGAATACATCTTTTGTGCTCTCCGTGGTTTTAGCCTCTCCAGCAGTCTCAAACTTTTCGGCAATAGATTGAAGCGTGTTAACGAAATCATCATAACTTATTGCTTCTATTCTCCGCCGCAACACCTTCTCCATCTCTTCCAGCAGAAAATCCCGCTCCACCGCTATCTCTACCGCTTTGTTTTTACTCGCTTCCAGAGCCAATTTCGTGAAGATTTTTTCCAATTCCATGAGATTGCCGTACATTTCACGATCTATATACCTGATCTCCCGCGCTGCACTGGTTACCGTGCTCATTCGCAAGGTGTTGCTTAGATTGTTTCGTATACGGTCTGGCAGGTTATGGGCTTCGTCAACAATTACAATGAGGTCGTCCAAACCCGCTTCTATCTTCTCTAACACCATTTCTGCAATGTCCGGGGAAAAGAGATAATTATAGTCGCACACGACCACATCAGCACGTTCAGCCACCTCCAAAGCTGCCTTATACGGGCATACTCCTCTACCTGTGCACCAGCCATATAACTCCTCTACATGCAGTATGTCATCTCGTATCCGCCGCAGTGCTTCTTCATCGTTCTTAAGGGAATACCGACATCGTTTATTCTTCTGCTCGGACTTGCAAAACTCGTTGAATAACGAATAATATTCCTGATATAGGGGGCTCGTCACGCGTGGGCACATGGATTGCTTCGACGTAACGTCAACCGCCACGAAATTGAGTTTGGCATGCTGTTTTATCAATCTGAGTGTGTCAATAGCTATTTTGTGCTGGCTGCGTTTGGAAGTAAGGAAAAAGACAGTCTTTTCGTTTCCCAGTGCGTACTGCAAGGCGGGAACGAGTGCCGCAACGGTTTTCCCTATCCCTGTTGGCGCATGCGCGATAAGGATTTTTTCGGACTCTACCGAATCTCTTACATCTTCCATAAACTCCCGTTGCCCTGCTCGTATCGCCGGGAAGGGGAAGTTTGAGGCGTTTGGCTCAGTCATTTTTTGTGAAGTTTAGTCGTACTATCAACTTTATCCTAACTATAAATGCGCAACGAGGGAATTACGCGAAATGTTTAACGGGCCATAGTTTAAGAAGTAACTTATAGACATAAGACAAGGGCTACATTCTCTTTTGGGAGTTGAAAAGCTTCTGAAGGAAGGAAGGTATGTGTGTAGCCTGATTTGTTTGTCACTGACTGGAGATTGCGAGTGCACGCGATAGGAAAAAAATGAGAAGAAAAGAAGCTTTGCTTTTGTTGCTGGTGGGCGCCATTTTAGTGAGCGGATGTTTAAGTACTGATAATCCAGTAAAAGTGGTTGAAGACGGCGACTACGTTCAGGTAGAGTACGTCGGGAAACTGGAAGACGGTACTGTTTTTGACACGTCTGTAAAAGACGTTGCGATTGAAGCAGGAATATACACCCAGAAAAGGGATTACCAGCCGCTTGAATTTACGGTTGGTGCTGGTGAGATGATAGGGGGATTTGATAAGGGTGTTGTAGGTATGGCTGTGGGAGAAAATAAGACTTTAACCATCCCGTCCGAAGAAGCATACGGCGCCTATCGTGAGGATATGCTAATAACCAGCCCGATTGAAGAATTGACTGCTGCGGGTATTACTCCTGTAGTCGGGCAGAAGATTGTTACTACTCGGGGGCAGGTAGGCACTATAACAAACGTCACAGATACAGAGGTTTAACCCCCTCGCCAGTCACCAATAAACAAGCTCTCTCACACCGATCCCCATGCCTCCCGCCAGATGTATGAGGTAGAAAGCTAAATGGAAGGTACGACACACTCTCTTTTCAACACTTCTACCAGTATATTGATGCAAAGA
>JAUWQN010000023.1 GCA_030611045.1 Methanosarcinales archaeon | reverse complement strand
TTGGAAGTAAGTGCGTCAAGAGCTTCGCGCTCCTCTTTGGCAAGTGTCACGATGTATTTCTTCATATTCTATCATCTCAGATTGATTATGAAGAACTTACTTTATATCTTTTACGACATTACATGGTTGACGTGACACTAGTTCCTAAGGTAACTTCTGTTTTGGTGCTCATTATTTTATCGTCCTATAAGTGGAATACTAAAGAGTAAATTAGTTATATTGGTAGATGTTACAGAACGACAAAGAATCCATGGAGTATCTAATCATAAATTATTCCACAGCAACTAATAATGAATGGAACAAAACATTCCTTTCTTTCCCATATAATTGCGTTGCCCCGCCATAGTAAAACCTTAGTTCTGGCGAAATAACATTAGCATCACGAGCAAGTCTACAACAGACTTTTAATATACCTTTATGACATAAGGTTGTATTTTTATTTGAATTTTCATCGTCCAAGTTTGGATCGTACACCTTGATATTATATGCTGGATGTTGATATTGTTTTCCAGAAATTTTGAGTTCTGATTCAGTCAAAGTCATTTTAATTACTTCTTCACTAATTGATAATATCTGGCTAATCATACCTTTTATATTTTTTATTCTTGCCGAAACACCGTTTTCCATTTTTTGGATACTAGGAATGCTTGGGTTTTGAATAATAGTTCCAATTTTCGCATTTACATAATTATTATAAATTTTAATGCCATCATCACTAAATTCAAAAACTAAATTTTGATTTTTATTCGAATTAGATTTATTGTTAAACCACATTACATTCCTTTTAACCTCTTTAGAATCAAACACATAAGAATAGGCCCATATGTCATTTTTACTTATTTCAAAAAACTCATATCTTGCTATAGGGGGACAGAAACCAATAAGAATAGTTGATTGGTTATTTGCACCTATAAATTTTATAGAATTTTGATCTGCTTCACAAAAAATCCTTTCTTTAAAGTCATTTGTCAATTTGTTAAGGAGATATAATGGTATTCCGTTTTGAAACCGTAATAGTTCTGTCATTAACTAACCCCACTATCAAGCCTATTGTATAACTGTTCACCAGTATTATAGTCAATTAGTACCCTGGAATCTAAAACATCTTGGTATTGCGATCTTATGATCTTATACCCATTAACAGCTAATGATTGGAAATTTTGTAAAACGCCTACAACTTTCAAACTATACCCCGCTTTGGTTAATTTTTCAAGATTCTTTATATAGGCATTCATATCAACGGTCATAAGCCACTTTGGCCTTTTAGAGCCATTTAGAACGAAAATTTCCTTGTTATATCTCCAATTTTGGAATTGAATTTTAAAAGACGGAGTAACCCTATTTTCTATTGCTCCGCTTATTATTGTCTCATCACCATAATAATCTTTACGAGTTGCAAGATTTGCCAGATTAGGATATATGTGATATATCCTTCCTTGAGGGCCACCCCATATTGCAACTCTTTCTCTCTCTTCAAGTTCATGAGCATAAGCTCTTATCGTACTTCTACTAAGTTCTATACCGAAGTCCTTTTTCATATATTCATAAGCTTGGATGGTGTTCAATCCTTTATATTTCCAAACAATATGATCTAATCCATTTAGACGCCCTTCTTTAGTATTCAAATTTACACGCCGTTGTTCTGGCTTCTCAATTCTTTCTAATCCTTCTTTAGCGAAATCTCTAAAATCTTGGAGTCCAATTTCAATTACTTTTTCATAGCAGGTTCTAGAAGGGTTAAGAGCACCAGATTCTTCAAAAGAACGTCCACCGGAAAGAAAGTATTCTGAACTTTCAACTTTATTGTTATATTCATCAAGTAGGAGTCTCCCTAATAATATGCTATCAGACCCCGCAGCTTCCAAATATCTATTACGAGAATTTAAATCCCGTCCTTCTTCTCTTTGAGCTCTGATTAAATTACTTGAAATTGCTTTAACAAGTACCCTAATCTCATCATTTTTAATTAGTTCATTCATTTTTATGCCCCCAATATACTTGTAATTTATCAGGGAAACCACTTACAGAAATATATCCTGAAGAACCCTTAAATTTGGTATTAAATTTGCTTATTTTTGTATTCAATCTTTTTTCCCATCCATGTGGGACTTCAGTTGCAGTCATTTCTATCTTCTCCTTCTCATTGTTATCTGTAGATAAATAAATATAATCATAACCTTCCCCAATTTTCAATACATTGAAAAACTCAAAAGGTCTCAGTAATTGAGTAAATAAAAGACCCAATGCGATACCTGCATCTTCAATTATTCTATTTTTTTGTAATGAGTACGGAACCTTCGAAGTATCTAATCCAAGAGTTTCAATTTTAACTCCATAATCAGAAGATTTTTCCTCATCCAATTTTTTATGTCGTAGAGTTACGTCATAAAAATCATGTTTTTTTATTAGATATTCCGCATTTTTTCTAAAACTGGATAGTATATCCTCATCAAGCCATTCCGAATATTTCGACAAATCTTTCATATATAGGTTATTCTTGTCCGTCACCTTTTCTTCTCCCCTTCGCCTTTATGGATAATTACCTAAATTGATTTAAAAACTTTTCGCAAAAGGTTATTTGATATTTATTCATTCTATAAACACCTTGCCACCAGAGCAGAACGTGTTCTCGTCTCCATCGTTTCTTTTTATACCTCATTGCCTATTTTAACGCCACAATATCCCTTCCGCAGCTTTCTTCACTTCTGCTCTATGTTCTTCCGGTGTATAAACCCCGATTTTATATTTTTCCTCAAATACGCGACTGAGCATAGAAACCAGCGAGGATACTTCCTGCAGGCTCTTGAACTCGTTCCCAATAACCACTTTCGCAGCACTTTCTTCTAATTCCTCTCCTTTTTGCTTTTGATAATCCAGCAAGACGTATTGTTTATCTACACCCGCTCGTTTGCTTATTTCCTCTTCTACTTCCCTTAACCTTTGTTCTTCGCTTAATTCTTCTGCGATACCTTCGGGCAGCTCGTTTATGTTTGTATATACCGCCCGTTTGAACAATCGTCGCTCGTTTATCCGCGTCACCATCTCTTTTGGATAGCCCTTCGCGTTCCTTAGTGCAATGTTTATTTCGGAATCGTCCGTTTTCCTTAATGTGGATGCGTAGTCCTTAGCATCCGTTTCAGATTTTGTTTCGATGAACGCTTCAAGTGCATTCAAGAGCATCAACTGCGCTATCCGACCTGTGTGATGGTTATAAACCGTGGGGTGCATCAAGAATCGCGAAAAGAGCAGATATTCGGCAGGTAGCACCCCCTTTTCAGTTATAACCAGTTCTTCTTTGAAGAAATCCAGCCCTTGAATAAGCCTTATGTTGTCAACAACGCCGTATGCCACGCCCGTGTAATACGAATCCCGGACTAAATAATCCATCTTGTCCACGTCTATCTCGCCGTTTAAAATCTTTGAAAAATCCCGCACAGTTCGATTTTCAGCCTGTTCGCCTTTTATATATCTAAGTATCTTTCGCTTGTCCAAACGATATTCTTCTACGACTTCAGCAATAGTTGATGCGGATGATTCGGCGTCTTTCTTCTTCGCCGATTCGTCTTCATCCGTAAAAAGCACGTATTCAAGGTCTTCATGGCTTCTCCCCGTGAATTTTTGTATCAGTGGCTCGGTCACGTGCGAGTAAGGGCCATGTCCGACGTCATGGATCAAAGAAGCAACAAGAAGCTCTTCTTCTTCCTCTTTCGCCACGTCGAGTTGGTCAAGCAGAACGTTCATCAGATGGTACGTTCCGAGTGAATGCTCAAACCTCGTATGATTCGCGCCTGGATAAACTAAATAGGAGAAGCCGAGCTGTCTTATTCTCCTCAGTCGCTGCATCTCCACGGTGTCTATTATCGCGCGTGCAAGCTCGTCTAATTCTATGTATCCGTGCAGAGGATCTCTTATTACCTTACGCATCAACCTTTCTTTATGTACTAAATTTTAATTTAATAAAAGGTTACCGCTGTTCCAAATACTCTAAGATACTCTTCACTTTTTCCGCAACTTCCACTGCGGTATCACCAAAAATTCTCACCATTGGTTCCTTTCCCATCGCACCGAGATCGAAGATCACATCAGGGACAAACCCACCACTCGCTTCGCGTACACCCCACTCCATGGTTTTCACGTCGGCAGGTTCTTTATCTCGCTCAAATGAGGAAATTTGCATTCCCAACTTTTTGCAAGCCTCGACGATCTCCGAGGAGTATTTCACGTTCATCGCGCTTCTGCGCTCTTTATCCTGTGCCATCATCACCAATATCAGCCGTGCAACATGGCTACTGACGCCGAAATCCACACAACCGGCGTTTACACCCTCTTTCGTAGGAACTATTCTACCATCCACAGCCGCAACGTCTTTCTCGCTTGCTGCACCTGCTATTGCCATACCTATGTTTGTGCCAACCTCAGGAATGATAGTTTCAAAACCTTCTATCTTTGCCAGCATTCTGACAGCTTCCTTCACGTTTTCAAGCGTCCAATACCTATCAGAGTCTTTTCGTAATCCCTGCACCTGGTCTACCACGATCATGGAGGACACCATCTCGCCACCTACTATAGCGTCATACACGAACTTTTTCGCTGCTGCTGCGGCATCTCGCAACTTGTTACCCTTTGCCAATTCAGCAGCCAAAGCCGCGGAAAAGGAACATCCAGCTCCATGCACTATCCGCTCAGTTTTTACGATGGGAGAGCTTATTTCCACGAATCCACCACCATTGTAAAGCACATCAGTTGCTTTCCCGGTTGCTATTTCCGACTCGAGATGTCCACCTTTTATAATTACTGCCGCTGCACCCAGTTTGTGTATTTTACGGGCTGCTTCCTTTGCATCCGCTGTATTCCGTATCTCCATCCCGGAAATAACGCGGGCTTCCGGAACATTTGGCGTTACAACCGTGCACAGAGGCAAAAGCTGCTCGATGAGTATGCGCAATGCGTGTTCTTCGAGTAAAATACCGCCTGAGCCCGCCTTCATCACGGGGTCTAAAACAAAAGAGATTTTATACCGCTTGAGCGCCTTCGTTACTACGTCTATCATTGCCGCGGAATATATCATGCCGGTTTTTGCATAATCCACCGCAAGGCTATTATCTCCCATAATTGCTGCTATCTGCGCATCCACGAGTTCAACGGGCACTTCATGCACCTCGTGCACGCCCTGCGAGTTTTGAGCGGTGATGGCGGTAAGCACCGATGTGCCATAAACACCCAGCGCAGCAAACGTTTTTATATCTGCCTGTATCCCTGCACCACCACTGCAATCCGAGCCCCCGATGGTCATTACCCTTCTTGCTCTCATCATCGTTCACTATTACAAATAAAAAAGAAAGGAATAGAGGGAGTTAAGTTATTTATGGAGCCCTCGCTTCACGTCACTTTTATCACGCTGTACTTCTCCCGCATCTCTCTGGTGATAATACCAATTCCGCATCTGTCCCCTATTATCTCTATGACAATCAGCTTATCCGGCTTATTATTGTTCACTTTTGGCGTCCTACCATGTATCTTCTCTACCAGATCAAAAAAATATCCGCCAACTTCTCGTTCCACCTTCTGGCTTGAGATCTCTTCTTTCATACCCCTGCGTTCAACGCGAAATCCGAATGTCTCTCCCGGCTCGATTTCATCTATATATCGCTCGACTCGCTTCTTCAGCATATCTGTCAGGTACTCTGGAGACGCAAAGAACGCATCATCAATGGGGATCACTCTGTTTAAGTAGGGGTATTTCCTCTGCTCAGCGTCCTCTAAGAATTCCACGATTTCTTCCACGTAGCCTACCATGACATCCCTGAATCCAGAACGTTCAAACTCGCCATCCTCTTCTAAAGCCTCTAATAAATCCTTCTCGGTATCCCTCTCCCCTATTACCACTACGTTCCAATCCTCCAACATTTTCATCCCTCGTGTTTTAAAAGTGCAAGCTAAAAATAAATATTATTGCTTTGCATGAAAACGTCAAAGAGGTTGATATTTAGCATACGTTAGAGAATATACATTTAATAGCATTGAATAGGGTATGTATATACTATTCGGGACTCAAAGTGATTAGAATGAATAATCATTCTTGAAGAACATATATGATGAATACCAGAGATGCCAAATTGCGGATAAGGAGGGACATTAGTGGATGAAGGTAGTGGGAGTGAAGCTTATGATAGATATAACTGATCAAGAAGAAGATGAAAGCGTTAAGTTAACACCGGGGTAGAGAAAAGATGAAGACGATTAAGGAGATAAAAGGAATACTGGCAATGCACTGGGATGAGTTAAGGGATCGTTTCAAGGTAAAAGAACTAGGAGTTTTCGGGTCTTATGTGAGAGGTGAAGAGAAAGAGGCAAGCGATATAGATATTCTAGTTGAGTTTGAAGAGCCTGTAAGTCTTCTTGGACTTGTGAGTCTGGAGAACCATCTATCTGATCTTTTTGGTGTAAATGTTGACCTTGTGCCCAGGGGAGAGATTAGACCAGAGCTGAAAGAAAAAATTATCAAAGAGGTGGTTTATCTGTGAACCGAGATATCTCAATCTACGTGAAGGATATACTTGAGAATATGGAACGTGCAGAAAGGTTCGTGGAAGAGATGACTTATGATGGGTTTGTTAAAGATGAGATGGCAAACTTTGCGGTTATTAGGTGTATTGAAATTATGGGAGGAGCAGCAAAACATATTCCTGACTCGGTTCGAGATAATTATCCAAAAATCCCATGGAGAGATATTGCAGGTATCCGGGATAAAGTCATTCATTTATATTTCGGGGTAAAGAATGATGAAGAAAGATGATTATTTTAGTAATTGGAACGATTTAGAGTTATAGTAACTGCCAAAATACCAAAAGACCTATCAAAAGAAATAGGAGGAATAAAAGAGCATGAGTGGGTTAAGGTGGTGGAAGAGGAAGAATGAACAAAACAATAACTCTTAAAGAACATATAATCAATTACGCAAAGAATAAACGTTATTTCAATATAAACGATTTGAGGAAGTATTTTGATGAAATAGGAATTGATTTCAAAAATGGCACACTGAAAAAATATCTTTATATCCTGAAAAGAGAAAACGTTATCTATGGCGCAGGCAGAGGCTGGTATTCCACAATAAAACCGGATTTTGTATTGGATACAAAGCCCGTAGAAGAAATTAGAGCTTTAATAAAAGACCAGTTCCAACTCCTTGATTTTTCCTGCTGGGGCACCGAGCAGATAAAAGGTTTCTTTCATCACGTCTCAAGCCAATTTGTCACTTTCGTTTATGCTGATAAAGATTTTCTACAAGCTCTAAAAGATTTCCTGTCAGATAACGGATACAATACATATCAAAATCCACGCAAAAGTGAAGCGGAAAAATAT
The DNA here is from genome assembly GCA_030611045.1 of Methanosarcinales archaeon. Taxonomy (GTDB): domain Archaea; phylum Halobacteriota; class Syntropharchaeia; order Alkanophagales; family Methanospirareceae; genus JACGMN01. The sequence continues at coordinate 16,719 of JAUWQN010000023.1, read as the reverse complement.
GTGGATTTAAAAAAACGAACGGTTGTATTAAGACCTTCCATTTCTTCGCGTGAGCCTAAAGACCAGAGTTTGGCAAGAATAGAGAAGATAATTGTGGATTTGGTTGTGGAGACGAAAAAGACAAATCTCATGGATATGGAAGAATGCCAGAAAATTATTTCCAATATAATCCTTAATTACCGCATAAATATGGCTGAGATGCTCGATTACGCAGAAAGGAGAAAGATAAAAGAAAAGATGCGGGCTATGTGCATGAATACAAAATCCACCTATGTCACATTTTTGTAAAATGTGGCGGTAGTAGAACTGCGGCCGAAAAATGATTGACAGAACATGTTTTGAAAGAACATGGATAAATGACAAACACAGAGAAACAAATGCAGACCCAATATTGATAGAAAAAGCAATATATGCCTTTGAATTACTTGGGAATTTGGTTGAAAACGGCACTAATCTGATTTTTAAAGGTGGCACAGGTTTGATGCTGCTCATTCCTGAATTGAAAAGACTCTCCATTGACATCGACATAATAACAGAAGAGGAAGATATAAGATTGTACGAATCTTTCGATACACTAATAAAAGAGGGGGTATTCAAAAAGTGGGAAGAAGATAAAAGACCCATCGAGCGAAAAATTCCAAAGAGTCATTTTAAATTCTACTACTACTCTTCAATAGAAAATAGGATGGCATATATCATGCTTGATATTGTAAAAATGCCTTCTCCTTTCCCGAAAACGATCGAAAAGCCAATTATTATACCATTGTTTGAAGCGGAAAAAGGAGTGAAAGTACCAATCCCTACAGTAAATGGCTTTACCGGAGACAAGTTGAGCGCTTTTGCTCCTACGACTATAGGAATTCCCTATGGTAAAGACAAGTCAATGGAAATAATAAAACAATTATTTGACCTTGGAATTCTATTTGAATACATAACAGACCTGAAAGAAATCAGTCGGACGTATAAAAAAATTGCTGAAATTGAAGCTTCTTATCGTAATATGAGTTTGCCTGCCGATGAATTTTTGCGTGATTCAATACGGGCTTCATTTCTCATCTCTCAGTTAGACTTTCGGGGGAGTATTAAGAACGATTATACAAGAGAACTAAGAAATGGAATAAGTAGGATTAGAAGTCACATAATAGGTGGTAGCTACTCTTTTTCCCGTGCTAAAGAGGATGCGTCAAAAGTTGCCTGCCTTGCTTTTTTAATTAAGGATGGTCGTTTGGATACAGATATAGAAGGACTGAAACAAAACAGAGGAGATGTGGAGAGAATAATGGATGTTCTTCTTCCAGGGGAATTCGTTATTCTAAATAAGCTAAAGGCGATTTCACCAGAAAGTTTTTATTTGTGGGCGATAGCTACTAAAGTAATATAGAAGCAGATAGATACGAAAAGATAAAATCCCATCAGTGGACTAATAGAGGGTGAAAGAAACTGAATAGAAAGGAATTGTTTAAAAACCCCATTTTGATTCTTGCAAGGTACGGAGTGAAAAAGATAGCAATTTTTGGCTCTTACGCAAGAGTTGAAGCGAAACCAGAGAGTGATATTGACGTTCTTGTGGAATTTTCGGGAAGAACGAGTTTGCTTGACCTTGTGGGAATAGAACCTTAAAATATCCACCCCTCCAACCATCTTAAGCTCTCCTTATATTCGAACGCTATTGGATAACCCGATATTACGGGATAGAAGAGGCAGAATAGAACGGCGGTTAAAATAAGAATAACTGTAATACCCGCAATGAACTTTCCTTTTGATGCCTTCTGTTGCAGTTCATTCATCCAGTAGGTGATTGCGAGTATCATAAATGGTACTGCAGGAACGAAATGGTAGATGAACAGAGTTCTGGTGATCAGTGCATAGGGGAGCCAGAGCAGTATAAAAGGGATTAGAATGAAGAGGCACAGGTAATCCTGCTCTTGCACTCCTGCCCTCACCGCACCACGCAAAAACTTCGCTGCAATTACAATCAAAGCAGGAATGCCTCCCCACCATATCGTGGGATTGCCCATCAACACAATTGTCGAAACCGTACCGCCATTCACAGTGTTAGAATACAGCCAGAGTGTTTTAAGCATGAGTGGCCAGCTCCACCAGGGTGAAGAGAAAGGATGAGTCGCTCCGACTACACTCCATGCGTGATAGCCAAACATTCCCACTTGTTTCATGAACACATCCCAAAGACCATGACCGGTTCCAGAAAGCATGTATGGAATATATGCTGCGATATAAATGGCCGCGGAAACGAACAGCCCCGCCAAAATTATTTTATAGTTGCTATAAAAAGGTCTCTTATTTCTTAGATTGCTGATCAACAAAAGGATCAAAATTGCTGCTAAACCAAAAGCAGCAGTCCATTTTGTTGCAAACCAGAATCCAAAGCAAATAACGCTAATGAAAAGACGTTTTTCTGCTTTTTTCTCCCCTTCACCGTCACTTACGATGCGAGCATAGTCGAAAAAGAAGTAAAACATCATTAAAGAAAAAAGGGCAATGTATATCTCCCCGGTTGCTAATCGAGATAGCGCGAAATGTGCAAAATCGAAGGTTAAAAGAAAAGCAGCGAATAAACCCGCCATTGCGCTCTTAAACATGCGCTTACCAAAAAGGAACATTACGGGGATCATCACAGCCGCGGCTAAAACACCTAAAATCCGCCATCCAAATGGATTCATTCCGAAGCATGCTATGCCACCCGCTATTATAAGCTTTCCAAGTGGCGGATGCGTCCATTCATATGGCTCCTCAAGATTTAAATGCTCCCAGGCAGTTCGCACAAAATACATCTCGTCAAAGTAAGTGCCGTATTTGTATGATTGTACAAGTGGAATTTCTATTATGTCTTGCTCGTCGATTAGCCGCTCAATATCCTCTCCACTCGTGCTATCGCTATCCGATTCTCCTTCTGCGTACACGCGTATCGGCACGATTATTTTATCCTCGCCAGATATTGCCAAAACCTCACCTATTTTTCCCGTTGATTCAGACGCGTCAAAGGCAAATTTGAGGAATCTTGTACTCGTATTGCCCAAATTAATCTTCTCCCATGAGCAATAATGCGTATTATCATACGATGATAGCAACCTCCATTCGCCTGGTTCACCGCCATAAACGCCAAATTTTGTTTGTTTCTCATCTCCTAAGAAGATATAAACCGCTTTCACTTGCTGAACGTGATCAAAATCGAAGATAATTTGGACTTCTTCCTCTCCAGAAATACTCCCTGGTGCCCAACAGGAAGAGGGCATGCTGAGAGAGCCTATGTTAAGAAGAGCAAGAACTAAGAATAGTATTGTAAGTGCAGAGACCGAGGCTATTTCTAACTTTCTTATCTTTTCCATCTTATTTAATTCAAATTCAATTTAGTGGAAACAAATATAAAACTCAGTCGAAGATGCGAGAAAAAAAAAGAACCATTGAAATCTCTCTGGTGCTCCCGGCGCATAACGAAGCGGATAAAATACAGGCTGCGGTACGGCAGGCGAAGCAAGCGTTAGCTGAGTTCTCTTCCTCCTATGAGATACTCATTGCGGAAGACGGTAGCACTGACGGTACGGCTGATATAGCAAATCGAGTAGCATCCGCAGATTCCTCACTCAGACATATCCACAGCGATATGCGATTAGGCAGAGGGAAAGCACTCAATCACGCCTTAAAACTCGCTCAGGGCGATATTTTGGCGTACATGGACGTTGACCTCTCCACCGATCTGTCATATCTAAAACCGTTAATAAATGCGATAAAGGAAGAGCAGTACGATTTCGCAACGGGTTCGAGGATGCTGAAAGATAGCAATGTGAAGCGGTCTTTTAAGCGAAAAACGATGAGCACGGTTTTTAATCTCCTTGTTCGAATAATCTTGCGATCACCGATCCGGGACCATCAATGCGGGTTCAAATCCTTCCGCAAAGATGCATTAATGCGGATTCTGACTGAGACAGAGGATGAGCACTGGTTCTGGGATACCGAGCTGCTTGTCCGAGCGCAGAGGAGCGGGTACAAAGTAAAGGAAATACCAGTGACATGGGTGGACAAAGGCGGCGCAGGCACGAAAGTGAACGCGTTCACAGATAGCACGGCAATGTTCTCTAAAATCATAAAGTTGTACTTTAATTTGAGGTGCAAGAAATGAAAGTCATCTTTTACACTGGTAAAGGCGGCCGGCGCAGGTAAATCGGGCAATCTTATACCCGAACTATCTCATATTCCAGTTCACCCAATCCCAGTTCATGCGCTTCACGCACCTTTACTGTAGGATCTCCTTCGAAGACGTGCTTTCCAATCAGGTCTATGGTAGCCAGATCCACGGCGACTATATCTTTAGAGGCTAAAATAGCTATATCCGGGCATATATATTCAGGCGCGAACTCAGTGCAATCGCAAAACGGCGTGATATCAATGAGGAAATTCAGTCACACAACCCATTGCAATGTTTTTTATCGCACCACCGAAAGAGGAAGCGCCATGACCTGTATGTAGCATGCGAAACAAGAAGCATCGCATCACTGTCGTATATGCCATGCCCTTCGCAATATCCACTCGCTCGTTCACCTCCACTCTCTCGTCTTTCAACCCATCTGCTATAATCACCGGGCAGCCGAGATACGAAGGGAGAAATCCGTGAGCAAATGCGGTTCTGTAATAATCCATCGCAGTATATCGCCCCGCCTTATATATGGTCGTGGTATCGGTGACGAAAGGGTCTCCGCCGTGCGTCTTCACAACGTCCACCAGTTTCTTTATGTAAGCAGGTTTAACGAAAGTCTTGTTGTTGCGTTCGCCCATGTGCATCTTCAGAGCAACGACCCCGTTCAAGTTGCTAATATCAGCCCTTTCCAGTAGTATTTTGAGCTTGTTTATAAGAGTAACGTCCTTATTTGCGGCTATGAAGTATACTTTGCTCATATTGATCGAACTTCGCTGCCCTGCCTTTAAATAGAAATAGCCCTCTTAGTGAGCCCTTCTCTCCAGAAATATCGGGAATTTAAACTACTAATTCCCTCTCTTTCACCCATGTAATACAATAATGTTATATTTTGCATTACTTAAAACTTAAAGTATTACCCCTTTATCGTACGATAATCAGAAATGGTTAAGTTCCGCTACTGACTGCCATGATATTCCTGAATTGACTTCACCGTTACATTCCCGGACTTCACCGTCTCTATTCCCGCTACGGTCGCCATCGCAGCAGCAGTAGTAGTAATATAAGGGATTTTGTGCTGGATTGCTGTTTTCCTGATATAACTATCGTCATGTTTGCCTTTCCCGCCTACCGGGGTGTTAATTACCATTTGTATCCGCCCATTACGGATATCATCAGTTATATCCGGGCGGCCTTCGTTCAGCTTTAATGCCAGATCCGCTTTCACACCATTGTTATCTAAAAAAGCTTTCGTCCCTTTTGTCGCAAGTATCTTGAACCCTAATTTTTTCAGTCCTGCTGCAACCCCAAGAATATCTCCCCGGTCTTTATCAGCAACGGAAATCAGCACTGCTCCTTCAGAGGGTAATTCCATACCCGCAGCTTCCTGCGCTTTGTAAAACGCCAGTCCAAAGGATGATGCAATACCCATCACTTCGCCTGTACTCTTCATCTCAGGTCCCAGCACCGGATCAACATCAGGGAACATATTGAAAGGAAACACCGCTTCCTTCACGCCAAAATAAGGAATTTCGTTTTCAGTCGCTTTCACGAGATCTTTTAACTTTTTACCTAACATCACCTTCGTTGCTACTTTGGCTACTGGAACGCTTGTAACCTTACTTACTAACGGAACGGTTCGCGAAGCGCGTGGATTTGCTTCCAGAATATAAACCTTTTCATCGGCAATTGCGTATTGGATATTCATAAGTCCAACGACCTGGAGCGCATCGGCGATCTTCTCTGTGTATTCCTTTATTTCCGCAAGATTCCGTTTTGAAATATTACGCGAGGGAATCACACAGGCGCTATCACCGGAGTGAACTCCTGCAAGCTCTATATGCTCCATTACCGCGGCGATATACACGTCCTCGCCATCGGCAATCGCATCCACCTCTGTCTCGATAGCGTGCTCTAAGAACTTATCAATTAACATAGGATATTCGGGGCTAACTTCTACCGCCGCTTTTGCGTAATCCAGGAGCATTTTCTCGTCATACACAACCTCCATGCCCCGTCCACCAAGCACAAAAGAAGGTCGCACCATCAAAGGAAATCCTATTTTCCGTCCAACAGCAAGCGCCTCATCCACTGACCGTGCAGTGCCGCTTTCCGGTTGTGGTATACCGAGCTTTGTTATCACCTCTTTGAATAACTCCCTATCCTCAGCTAAATGAATGCTATCGGGACTTGTGCCCATAATCTTCACTCCTGCTTCATAAAGCTCCCTTGCTATGTTCAATGGAGTCTGGCCGCCAAACTGCACGATTACACCCTCAGGCTTCTCTTTTTCGTAAATGCTTAACACATCCTCGACAGTTAGAGGCTCGAAATAAAGTTTGTCTGAGGTGTCGTAATCGGTGGAGACCGTTTCGGGATTGCAATTGACCATAACAGACTCAAGCCCCTCTTCTCGTAATGCGAAAGCTGCGTGCACACAGGTATAATCAAACTCGATGCCCTGACCTATTCGATTGGGCCCGCCACCTAAAATCATTACCTTGCGCTTGGACGATACACCAACCGAATCCTCGGCATTGTAGGTTGAGTAATAGTATGCAGCATCAGCGCCGCTTACCGGCACTGGTTCATACGCCTCCACTTTCCCCGCATTGAGTCGCTGTGTGCGCATCTGCGTTTCAGTTTTGCCCAGCAGTTGTGCGAGGTATCTATCGGAGAACCCGTTTTCTTTTGCCTTCTTGAGCAGTTCATTCGGCAGGTCTTTGCCACGGGACTTCTTTAGCTCTTCCTCAAATTCTACCAGCTCTTGCATCTGGCTGATAAACCATCTACCGATTTTGGTCACCTGATAAAGTTCTTCAACCGACATCCCTTTGCGCAAAGCTTCGTAGATCAAGAAGATGCGCTCGCTCGAAGGATAGACCAATTTTGCCCTGAGTTCCGGAAGAGAAAGTGTTGCAAAATCATTTGCGCCGCCAACACCGTATCTTTTGATTTCAAGAGAGCGTATTGCCTTTTGAAACGCCTCTTTGAAATTCTTACCGATGCTCATAGCCTCCCCCACGGCTTTCATCTGCGTCCCAAGTATGTCTTGCGTCTGTGGGAACTTCTCAAATGCCCATCGGGCGAACTTTACCACTACATAATCCCCGCTCGGTGTATACTTGTCAAGCGTGCCTTCCTTCCAGTAGGGGAGTTCGTCAAGGGTTATACCAGCAGCGAGTTTTGCTGATATGCGTGCGATAGGAAAACCAGTAGCTTTTGACGCTAATGCTGAGGACCGCGAAGTGCGCGGGTTAATCTCAATAACCACGACTCTGCCATCTTCGGGGTTATGCGCAAATTGTATGTTCGTTCCACCCAATACACCGATGGCATCAACAATCCTGTAAGAGAGTTCCTGTAACTTCTTCTGCAGCTTTTCATCTACCGTCAGCATCGGCGCCACACAGAAACTATCGCCGGTATGCACGCCCATGGCATCAACATTTTCAATAAAACAGACGGTAATCTTATTGCCTTTTTTATCCCTAATCACCTCGAGTTCAAGCTCTTCCCAGCCCAAAACCGATTCTTCTACGAGCACCTGTCCTATTAGACTTGCAGAGATACCTCTGGTAACAATAGTCCTCAGTTCTTCTACGTTGTACGCAATCCCTCCGCCGGTTCCGCCCATGGTGTACGCCGGTCTGAGGACCACAGGATAGCCCAAGTCCTGTGCTATAGTCTCCGCTTCATCGGCAGAATAAGCAGGGGAACTCTTCGGCATTCGAATACCAAGTTCAGTCATAGTCTCTTTGAATGCAATACGGTCTTCACCGCGTTCAATCGCGTCCGCTTCTACACCTATCATCTTAACGCCATATTTGGCCAGTATCCCTCTTTTATTGAGTTCCGCAGAGAGATTTAGCCCTGTCTGACCGCCAAGGTTGGGCAGCAAAGCATCTGGACGCTCCTTTGCTATTATCTTCTCCACGTTCTCCACAGTGAGCGGTTCGATGTATGTCCTGTCAGCCATTCCAGGATCGGTCATAATGGTAGCAGGATTGGAATTCACCAGAACGACCTCATAACCTTCCTCTTTTAGCGCCTTACACGCCTGCGTCCCTGAATAATCAAATTCACAAGCTTGACCTATGATAATAGGACCAGAGCCTATTACCAGCACCCTTTTGATGTTTTCGTCTTTTGGCATCTTCTTACTTCCTCACATATTTTTCTTTTTATTTTTTTTTCTTCACATCAGCGTTGTGAAACTTTCCCTCTTATCCTCACGGTTACTGGTGTGAATACCGTAAATGCTTGTAAGAGTTTCCCCGCGTGGTCTTTGATAGCATCTGTAACGACTTCTGCTTTTACTTCAGGGGATAGCCCGGCAAGTCTGACAAGAATAACTCCATTGGCAATCTTACCTTGTCGAAATATCAATTCCCCAAAGTCCTTATCTGCTGCCAACAGAATTGATTTCTCCCGATTTGCAAGATTCAGGACTTCATCATCAGGGATCCCCGACTCCATCTCTGCAACGTACAGCACCTTATGACCTTCCTGTCTGAGTCGGTTTACTATTTGCCTATCTATGCATTCATCAGCCAGGAACTTCAATTGTCTTTGCTCCTGCTTTCTTCCCAACTTTAGTAGGGTACACCACATCTGCCCGCAACGCCTCGGATGCGAAAGCAAGTGCGGCATAAACTCCTTCCTTTGTTATACGGGGATGCTCCTCGAGGATTTGCTCAGGTGTTTCACCCGCCGCCAGTTTTTCCAATATTAATTCTACTGTAACCCTCGTGCCTGTAATCACAGGCTTGCCCATCATCACTGCCGGGTCCGATTTGATAAAATCCCTCCACTCTTTTATCATTATCTTTTACCCCTGTATTAAATAATCATTATTTTTTGTACAAATAAAAAATTTACTTACCGGCACTATTTCTATTCTAACACCGTCTGCATCAATACTCCTTTCATCTCCACGGCTAACAACAAATCCTTCATTTAGTTTTGCGATAGAGCAGAACTTAAGTAAGCCCTTCAAATCCCTTTGCTCTATTCTCTCCTTATTTTTTACTTCTATCGGGATTACTTTATCATTCTTCAAAACAAAATCCACCTCGTAACTTTGTTGTCGCCAGTAATATTCCGCGTTTGTCTCACTCCTGACCAGGCACTCCAAATTCCTATCCTCATCCCTACTCAGCGAGAGAGAAGGGTGTAAAGGGTATGCTTTTCTGTTCTTTCTACTCGTACTCAAAAAGCTCCCCCTCAAATTGCTAACACGTTTTATCAGAAAAGAGAGCTCTAAATAGTTTAAAGCGTTTCTTATTGTCTTCTTGTGCCGCCCTAAATCGCGTGAAAGAGAATCAATGTTTAGAATAATGCCCGGATTTTTAAAGACGTAGTCTGCCAGGATTCTTACAATTTCAAAATCTTCTATCCTGAAAGTCTCCGGTATATCGCGGTAAATTATTCGCTCTGCGATGAGTTCTCTTACATATTCCCGCGCTTTTCGCTCTTCCATTTCTATGGTTTCTGGAAAGCCCTTGTACATAAACTCCCTCAACCTTATTTCAAGCTTTCGCCTGTATATCTCGAATTCCTCCCGTTCCGGTATTTTCTCACCTCGGAACTTAAGAAATTCATTAAAACTTAACGGAGAAAGATAGTGAAACCTTGCCCGCCCCGCCAAACTTTCCCTGCTCTTCTTCATTAAATTTAAAGATGCAGAGCCAGAAAGGATCAGCTTTACTCCGGGGTTCAAGTCGTATAGAACTTTAACCTTGTTCTCCCAATCTTCTAACTTGTGTATCTCATCGAAGAAAAGAAAAACGCTCTTTTCCTTTGTTCTATCTTGCAATATCTTCTCTTCATACTCCTTAATTATCCTGTCCAGGTCTTTTCTCTCGATATCGAAGGAGTAGTAAAAAATCCTCTTTGCGTCTACGCCGTTATTCAGCAGATAGCCGATAAGCTGATGCATAAGCACCGTTTTTCCTACCCGTCTCAAACCAATGATTATCTCGACAAATCTATCCTCTAAGCTTGCCTTAAGCTTTGGAAACATGTCCCTTCTCTTCATTGATGATGTCTCGCTATCAATTGCTCCTGTTTCCCACCACGGGTTAAAATCAATGGCGTCCATAATTGTAGAATAGCGCCCTAATATTTAATCTTTTCGGATACTACGATATACTTTAGCAACTTCATCTAGCTTTTTTGCTTTATTTTATCCCCTTCCACCTACCTAAATGAAGCTTTTTCTTAGAGTCTCAACAGAATGAGGGCTTAAATATCTTGGCGGTATATCGAGTAGGGTAAAAGCCCCCTTGTGTCCCTCTTTGTTCAGTCTATATGCTGCTCTCGCGCAAGCGACCAGAACATTGGCTGTAAACTCGGGATTACACTCCAATTGACATCTGTATTCGAGTATTTGCTTATTACCCTCACCTGTTAATCCTGAAGTAAACACAAAACCGCCGTGAGGAAGTTTCGCATGGTTTTCAGCCATCTCTTCTTTGCTGATGAATATCACTTCCGTATCATATTCATCATAATAATGCGGCATCATAACTATTCCACTCCTTATTCTCTCTTGATCTGCCCATTCCTCTGCAACAACATAAACTAAGCGTTTATGCATTGCTCTTTTGGTAAACTCCGGCGTTTCACCGGTTCTTACACGTCGTACCGCATCCTCTATTGGGATAGTGTACGCTCTGGCATCCAGGACCCCCTCAACTTTTCTTGCTGCGTCTGAATGCCCCTGGCTGACCCCCTCGCCCCAAAACGTGTAATGTTTACCCTGCGGTAGAAATGCATCACCGAGGACTCGCATCATAGAAAAAATCCCGGGATCCCAGCCGGTGGAGATTATATGGACATTTCCATACTCTTCTGCGATAGAATCCATCTTCTGGAAATAGCTTGGGATAGCTGCATGAGTATCAAAACTGTCAACCGTATTGAATCTCCTGGCAAACTTTGGACCCTGAACCGGTATGTCTTCCTTGGAGCCCCCGCAAAGAATCGCCACATCTATTTGAATATCTTCTGGTACCGGATCGTCCTCGCTATGAAATACAGGAACATCTTTTATCTCTTTTCTTACCTGTTCCGGTCTTCTGGTTAAAACCGCTACTAATTCTGTATCTGCATTTATTTTTGTTGCTGCTTCGACCCCTCGGCCTACGTTACCATAGCCAACCATGGCAATATTTATCTTTTCCAAGATGCTATCCCTCCTTTTATGAACGTTATATTCTAACAAGAATAAAGAGTTGAAATTATAGCATCAGCCCCTTACCCTTCAGATACTTCTTTATCTCTCCTACGGTATACGTCCCGTAATGAAATATACTCGCTGCAAGGCATGCGTCTGCACCATTAACAAAACCCTCATAGATATGCTCTAAGTTCCCTGCACCACCGGAAGCGATTACAGGAATATCCACAGCTTCGGCAATGGCTTTTGTAATTGGGATGTCATAGCCATCTGTTGTCCCATCCCTGTCTTTTGAAGTCAGCAATATCTCAGCAGCTCCAAGCGCCTGCACCTCCTTCGCCCACTTTATCGCATCAATTCCGGTGTAATCTCGCCCGCCATAGATAACCACATCATACCAGGCACTTCTTCCATCTTCCAATTGCACCAGCGTTTTGCCCTCAGCAGCCTCGAACTTTCTCTTGCAGTCAATTGCAACCACGATACGGTTTCCAAACCGTTCAGCAGCTTCTTTTATTAACTCTAGATTCTTAACTGCGGCGGTATTCATGCCTACCTTATCAGCACCGGCATCAAAAACCTTTTCAAAATCCTCTATGCTCTTTACCCCGCCGCCCACACATAAAGGAATGGATATTTGCTCTGCTATCTTCTTTACCATTGTGATCATTGTATCCCTACCCTCGTAGGAGGCCGATATGTCGAGGAAAACGAGTTCATCCGCTCCCTCCGCATCGTATCGCTTTGCGAGTTCGACAGGGTCGCCCGCATACTTGAGTTGCTCAAATTCTATTCCCTTCACCACAACTGCCTCACCCTGCTCATCGAGCGTTGTATCAAGACAAGGAATAATTCTTTTTGTCATTTTTTTGTTTCAAACATTTTTTACCTTTTTACCTCTTCAACCAAGCAAAATACCTTCTAACATGTCCGCCTCCAGTTCATGCAACATCAGTATCCCAATGACTTCAGATGCGAGCCTACTCAGCGCCCCCATTCGACTGTGCCGCTCTGAGGTCAGGACCCCGTGTAACAACCTACACACATTTCAATCATGAATGACATTATTATTGGTAAATTAGACCCAGCCGCGCAATCGCATTGCTTCGACTACGCGAGCAACAGCAACCACGTATGCAGCCTGGCGCATGTTTATCCCGTAGATCCTGGAGGCGTCCAATACCGATTGATAAGCATCGTTCATTTTGGTATTTAAGCGTTCATAAACTTCCTCTATACTCCAACAGTACATAGAAATGTTCTGCACCATCTCGAAGTATGAAACCGTTACGCCACCTGCATTACAGAGGAAATCGGGTATCACATGCACACCATTCTCATACAGAATAGCATCTGCCTCTGGTGTCGTCGGGCCGTTCGCCAACTCCGCGAGGATCTTCGCCTTGACGTTTGGCGCGTTCTCTCTAGTAATAACATTCTCTAAGGCAGCCGCGATGAGTACATCCACGTCTAGTTCGAGCAGCTCTTCATTGGTTATCTGCTCCACATCAGGTGTATTGACAACTGAAGTAGTCTTAGCCTTATAGTCACACACGTTCTCGAGCGCCAACCCGTCCTTATTGTATACGCCTCCTTTAGAGTCGCTTACCGCAACGACCTTAGCGTCGAAGAGCTCTTTACATAAGAATGCGGCATTGCAGCCTGCATTGCCGTAGCCCTGTATCGCAACAGTAACGTTTTTCAGGTCTAACCCGAGTGCTTTTGCCGCCTCCCTAATCGTGTACATACCGCCCCGTGCAGTTGCATCCTCACGTCCACACGAGCCACCGATGCAGATCGGCTTACCCGTGATACAGCCAAATTGATTCTTCCCAGCAATTTTTGAGTACTCGTCCATCATCCATGCCATTACCTGGGAGGTTGTATAAACATCGGGAGCCGGAATGTCCTTGTCAGGCCCGATGAATTGCCCTATCTGATCGATGTAAGCGCGGCTTAACCGTTCCAACTCACCATCAGAGAGTTCTTTTGGGTTGCAGATAACGCCACCTTTTCCACCACCGAGTGGCAAACCAAGAAGTGCACACTTCCAGGTCATCCATGCTGCGAGTGCCCGCACGGTATCAATCGTTTCCTCAGGATGGAATCGAATGCCACCTTTCGTTGGTCCCAGAGCATCGTTATATTGGACTCGGAAGCCTTGAAATACCTTTATAGAACCGTCATCCATGCGAACGGGAATAGAGACATGAAGTTCACGCATGGGATGCCTGAGGATTTCGTGTGCACTAGGGTCCAAGTGGAGTATCTCTGCGCAATCATCCAACTGCTTCTGTGCCATCTCAAATGGGTTTTGTTTTGTCATTTTTTTCCTCCGTTTCTTTGTATCGATAATATTTCAATCGGTCCATACCAATCTACTTCCTAAGACTATAAATAAAGACTATTTGAGAACTTTTCATAAAAGTTATGGACTCATCACAGCACAGATAAATACTCCTTCAACTCCCATTCCGTCACGTTCACACGATACCGATCCCATTCCACTTTTTTAGAGGTAATGAAATTCTGGAATGTGTGCTCGCCTAAAGCTTCTCTCACAAGGTTGCTCTGCTCGGTCAGTGCAATTGCTTCAATCAAACTACCCGGTAGCGTTTCTATTTGTTCCCGCTCCCGTTCCTCATCACTCATCAGGTAAACGTCCTTTTCCGTTGGCGGTGGCAATTCGTACTTGTTCTTTACCCCTGCCAATCCGGCAGCGAGCATCACAGAAAATGCTAAGTAAGGATTGCATGCAGGGTCAGGACTGCGGAATTCCACACGTGTCGCTTCCTCTTTCCCCGGCTTGTACATCGGCACACGAACGAGTGTAGACCGGTTCCTTCGTGCCCATGTGATGTATACCGGCGCTTCGTAGCCCGGAACCAAACGCTTGTACGAATTTACCCATTGATTGGTAACTGAAGTTATCTCTGGTGCGTGTTTAAACAATCCTGCGATATACCACTTAGCCACATCAGACAGTTGATATTCCTCGTCCGGGCCAAAGAATGCGTTTCTTTCTCCTTTAAATAACGATTGATGCACATGCATTCCAGAGCCATTCACACCGAAGATGGGTTTTGGCATGAACGTGGCATAACAGCCATGTTGCTGTGCTATCTCCTTTACCAAAATCCGATAGGTCATCACCTGATCCGCCATCGTCAGCGCATCGGTATATCTGAGGTCTATCTCGTGCTGCGAGGGAGCAACTTCGTGGTGGCTGGCTTCTACTTTTATGCCCATCGCCCCGAGCATTACTATTGTATCTCGTCGTAAGTCGCTTCCAGCATCCAGAGTCATCAAATCGAAATATCCGCCTTCATCCAGCACTTCCAGAGTCTTACCGTCCTTCAAGTAGAAATACTCTAACTCAGGACCGATATAGAACGTGTAGTTGTACTCTTCCCGCAGCTTCTCCAGGTTCCTCTTCAATATATAGCGTGGGTCACCTTCGTAGGGACTGCCATCTGGCTGTAAAATATCACAAAACATCCTTGCAACCACGTCATCCCTCTTTTTCCACGGAATAATCTGAAATGTAGTGGGGTCAGGTTTTGCAAGCATGTCGCTTTCGTCAATCCGAGCAAATCCCTTTATCGAAGAGCCGTCGAAACCCATCCCCTCATCAAAAGCCGCATCTAATTCACTAACTGAAATTGAAACACTCTTTAATCTCCCCAGGATGTCGGTGAACCAAAGTCCGATGAATTTCACACCATGCTCTTCTATCGCCGCAAATACTTTTTCCTTCTCGTCTATCTTTTTTACCATAATGTCTACGGACATCTATTAGTTTACACTTCATTTAAGATATGCATACATGTATTAAAATCTATCATATCCTCTTCTTCTGATACACTATTTTATATGTCACTTGGCTAAGTGAATGTGATAGCACCGAGCAACCGAAAGGTTGCGAGAGTTCGGCTTGGGTGTTTATAAGTATTTAGAAAACGCATCTTCATCCACTTTTGCCAATTTTAGAACTCCTTTCAGTGTCCCTATTTTCAGCTCTTTATGCATGGGGACAACGGTTCCCACTTTTCCCTCAGGAGTCTTTTTTGATAACCGGACATGGCCGCCAGTTCTACCACTAATCTCAAACCCCATTTTGTTACAAAGAATTCTAATTACTTTTTCTCCTGAAACTTTCCTAAGCTTTGGCACGGACTGCTACCTCAAACGTTGTCATCAACGTCTTTCTCTCTTCCGTTAAGGGAAAATCATCCAAATAAAGCTCAGTAGCCTCTTTAAGATTGTTTATAGCCTCCTCTATTGTCTTCCCCTGGCTGACTGTGCCAACTTCTGGACACTCTGCTACATACATATCCTCTTCTTTATGTAATACTGCCGTAAGCGTCTGCATCTTTATTCACCTACTTATAAAAATACTGTTTTACTACCTAATTATTCTTTATCAAACATTTTGACTTTAAAATACTCGATATGAGAAATCAGCACAAAGTGTCACAAAAATTGTGAAAGCCAAATATATCCACAGAACAAAGGATTAATGATGAAATGAAAGCACCAGAGAGAATCACGATAGCGATGGATAAAGAAACCTTCGGGTTGTTCAAGAAGATGAAGGAAGATTTGGGGGTATCGCAAAGCGAGTTAATGCGTGAAGCATTGAAATTTTACAGCAAGCATAAAACGCTATTCGAGTTCATTGAGGATAAGAAGGTTTATACCCATGCGGAGATGCTCTCGACTGGCGAACACATCGCGAACACATCGTACTGGATATAGACCACTGGCTTTTATTCTTGCGCTTTATCGAATCGCATCCCGATGGAGAGAAGTTCTGGGAATTGCATAAGGCAATATGCGAAGCGCATGCAGAGCAGTTCAGGCACAAATCCTATCGTGTTGAATATATTTTAAAACGACTTGAAACTTGCAATTTATTTAAATTAAGCAAAACATCCAAAAATGCGTTTACTTTAGTTTTAGGTTCTGATGTGCCAAAGAAATTCGTTAAGACTGAACTTGAGGAGATATTTGACGGAATGGGGTTTCAGGTAGAGATAAAAAAAAGAGGATTTTTGAGGGTGAAAGTATTGTCTGAGGCAGGAACAGACAAAAGATGAACAGATTCCCTACTCGGCTATTGCCTATTTGCCTAAGTTAAGTTAAGGAAATAATGATGAATTCTCCGGTCTTCGGTGAGTTCAGGATGAAAAGAAAGCGCTATTATATTTCCTTGCTTTGCTGCTACTATATGCTCATCGAAGGTTGCTAATATCTCCACATTCTCCGCTGCACGAGTTATAGCAGGCGTTCTAATGAATACTGCATGAAACGTTTCCTCAAAAATACTCATTTTTAATAAAACCTCAAAGGACTCCCTTTGCCTGCCAAATGCATTCCTCTTTAC
>JAUWQN010000039.1 GCA_030611045.1 Methanosarcinales archaeon | reverse complement strand
TTGGAAGTAAGTGCGTCAAGAGCTTCGCGCTCCTCTTTGGCAAGTGTCACGATGTATTTCTTCATATTCTATCATCTCAGATTGATTATGAAGAACTTACTTTATATCTTTTACGACATTACATGGTTGACGTGACACTAGCACGTTTTGACTCATGGATAGTGCGAGGCTCTGCTCCACGACCCGGCAAGCTCGGTAGGGCTTTGCATACTTGAGATTGGGTCTTCTCTTCCCCTTCAGTTGCTTCCTCCAGTACCCCCTTCCCCTTCTTTAAGCATAAGCACCTGTTCCAATTTCTCCGCGGCATGCCTGTGGTCAAATTTCATTGCTAACGACTGGGCATTAATACTAATCTTCTCCCTGAGTTCGAGATCCTTCAAAAGCAGGATCACATACTCGGAAAAAGCGCCATAATCATCAGCCACGAACATGTCTTCCCCATGTTTAGGATTTATACCAAAGGTAGCCAGTCGAGTAGCAACGACGGGCAACCCGCAAGCCATAGCTTCTAAGAGCTTGCCCCGGAAACCCGTGCCCAACTCAATCGGTGCCACAAACACCTCGCTATTCCAGTAAAATCGACGCACATTCTCGTCATCCCCCCCTTCCCTGACAATCACATTCTCGCTTCTCAAATCCAGTAGTTCTTGAGGTGGATTGAACCCAATTGCATAAAACTTTGCATCCGGAACTTCCTGCAGGATTCTATCCCAGCAGTTGTTGATAAAGTTCTTCACTGCATCCACATTGGGATAATGCTGAAAATTACCCAAGTAAAGGATATTTTTAGTGTTTTTTTCCCAAGGCTTCTTCTCCTTTGGTGGCGTGTAAAACTCCGTGTCTACGCCATGAGGCACTACTCTGATCTTGTTCTTCAATCCTGGGGCATAGTTTATCAAAATATCGCCATCCTCCCGTGTTAAAGTTAAAATTCTATCAGCAACATCGTACATCCTAAACTCGTAATTAAATAGCTCTTTTATTGTAGCTTCACGGATTTCCTCTCCTTTTGCAGCTCTTAGTTTAAACGCCTTTGTATAACATTCGTGTACCGAAATCACAGTCATTGTATCTGCGGAGATGATACTGCGATTCGCCTCTATGTACTGCCCCATCATCGCATATTCAGCAATAACAGCATCAAAATGCTTCTCCTTCAAAGTCAATTTCAATGCATCTTCAATCCCTTCCTCGTAACCGCCGTCCCCGGTTAGGAAGACCCTCGGTCTATTCAATCTTTTATAACGCGCCTCTACTTCATCCCGATGTCGTTCCCGGACAGAATCAATTCTGATAATCTTTTCACAAAAAGGCTCAAGACTTTTATCATTCCGGTCTGCCTCAGTATAAGCCGGTGCAATCAGGGTTATCTTGTGTCCCATCGAAGACAAATTCTTAATTCTGTGATAGATGAGAATGGGGCCGCCTATAATGTCTGCGCGGGGAAAGAGCTTTGGTAAGAACAGTATGTTCATTTTTATTGTACCCCGTTACAGATAATACCTCTTATCCGTGAACGAATATCTTCCTGGTCTGTAAACCGCATCAATTCCTGCCACTGTTTTTGCAGTTTACACAACCTTTGAAAAGGGTCGAATTTTGGTAGGGCATCAGTTCTGGCAAGGGCAATATTGTTTAAAGCCTCTTCACTGCCTTTTCTGTCTCCCTGAGCGAGATACTCCTCAGATAACAGTTTGCAAGCCTGCTCAATCTTCTCTTCGAGATCCGCTTTCAGAAAACACCCGGGATAAGGGTCAAAATCCTCTGGATTGATTTTTGTCATTCCTTCCACCGCCTTTTGCGTTTCGATCTTTGCTCGCCCATAGATAAAACGATAGATATCTTCTCGCAACTGCATCCAGGTGGGATGCGTCTTTGGTGGTGGAAGGTGCTTGATGGAAAGTTGATTATCCAGGAAAAAGTGAAAACCGAGCATCCTCGCATTTATCAAAAAGTCTATATCCTCGCCTCTACGGACATTCGGGTCAAAAGGAACGACTGTAAAGAGATTGCGATGGATAACCATATTTCCACCGAAAACAAAAGGTGTCGCTTTCAACCTCGGTTCAGTTCCAATAACCATATCAAATGCTTCATTCATCCTCTCATATTGATCCCAGTATTTCATCCAGGGGCGATATGGTTTCTTAACGTGGTAGTCCCTGTCAGGTTGAAGATAATATCCTGCCACTGCGTTGATGATTATTCCACCAATTTCTCTTCCAATAAATCCTCTGGCTTTCGAGATGAATTTCTGGTCCTCAAAGACTTCATCATCGTCAATAAGAACTGCAACATCTGAACCCAGAATATGCGGAATGAACATGCATAGATTTCGAACGTTTGAATATCCTCGGAGTTGAAGAAGGTTAATATACTCTTCCGTGTTTTTACCCTCGCTATCACGACGCAATAGCTCATGTATCTGCGTAAGATGTGATTGTCCAAACAATAGTATTTCTACTCCCGGATTGGCAGACTTAATGATATGGGCAACCTTTTTCTCAACCTCAGATTCAATATCCTCTGCCGTAGCGACTACAATTATTACCAGTTGAAAATCTTTATCCTCCAGCCGCTCTATGCTCTGTATTGCTCTGATTAAAGTGTCTTCGCCATCTAAAGGTGTTGGGTGGTCATAGATGGCGTCTCCTTCCTTCCAACCAACTTCGCTTTCTCTTCCCCAAAATGAGGGGATTACCATTGTGAGTTCCATGGCTTCTGGTTTTTGTAGAATTTAATACCAATGAGTAATCTTATAACTATTTAATACAGGTAAAGTTAGAGTATAGAAGAAAGGTGTAAATGAAGATAAGGAGGTAAACGTAGAGATGGAATATATATACGCTGCATTGCTCTTGCATAACTCCGATGTGGAGATCACAGAGGACGGAATAACCAAGATACTGAAGGCCGCAGGTGTAAAGGCAGATAAGGGTAGAGTGAAAGCACTGATATCCGCATTGAGCGGTGTGGACATAGAGGAAGCGATGGCGCAAGCACAGCCGGCTTATGCCCCTGCGGCAATGGCGCCAGCAGCGGCTCCGGCACAAGTACAAGCACCAGCTCCAGAAGCAGCGGAGGCAGAGAAGAAAGGAAAGGAAGAGAAGACAGAAGAAGAGGAAGAGGAAGCGGAAGAGAAGGGTATGGAAGGGCTCTCTGCACTATTTGGCTAAAACAATCCTTTTCCCAATCTTTCTTTTTAAAGAACAATTTTTTAAAGTAAAGGAACAATTTTTTAAGTTCCTATAACTCACTTCCTTTACTAAGGAACTTATGCTCCGGTAGTGTAGCTCGGCCAATCATCTCGGCCTTTCGAGCCAAGGACTCGGGTTCAAATCCCGACCGGAGCATTTTTTATATTTTATTTTTATCCCGCTCATAATGCAGCACGGTTATGCATTGCGAGGCGAGATAAGAGGTCGTGCCAAGCGATATCTTCTCGTGTTCAAATCGCTCAACAAACTTTTCTTCTTTCTCCGGCAGGCCTAAGTGGTCTCCGAGTACAAATACAGAAGCCTCTTTTAGCTTCTTTAGACGTGCCATATCTGTGCCTTTCTCATCTAATATGTAAAAGAACGTTCCTTCTCCTTCTGATGCTAACTCCTCGATCAACTGCTGAAAACTGATCTTGCGTATTATTATCCCCGGATTCCTCCTCTTCCTCGACAACGCTTTCTTTATCCATGCCGCTATATTTCGTTCATCTGGTGATACGCCCCGCAGCGTGTCACCATAAAAGGAGATAACAACCGGAGGGTTAGGGCTACCACACGCGACTACATGAATGCACGTGTCTCGCCTCAGAGCATGACTTATCCAGAGCGCGTTACAAATACATCGTGCAACAAGGTCCATTCTACCACCACTACCCGGTAGGTCGTCAAGCGAGAAATCAGGACTTGTCGACGCTTTTTCCGCATACAGTATGAATTGCCTCATTGTAAGTTGCACATAATATATTGAAGAATTACTTCTTGAGAATTAAACTAAACTCAACTCAATCGAACTCAATCAAGGGCTTTTTCTGTTCACAAGCGCATAAGCAACCTCTTGTGCCTTCTCCTTTATCTCCTCCTCGCCCTTTACCTTCCGTCCCTCCATTAAAATCTCGCCATCGCATATCACTGTATCAACGCAGCTACCGTTCGCAGAATAAACAATATTCGAGGTTAAATTATGGTTAGGCACAAGTTCCACCTTAGTTAAGTCCAGCAGTGCAATATCAGCCAGTTTTCCTTCTTCGATTACACCTGAATTCAACCTGAACACTTTTGCTGCGTTACGTGTTGCAAGCTCAAAAGCTTCGTGTGCCGGCATGCTCGTCGGGTCACCGGAGAACGCCTTATGAAACAAAGAAGCTACCTTCATCTCCTCAATCATGTCGAGGTTGTTGTTAGAAGCACAGCCATCGGTTCCAAGTGCGATATTTGCGTACAAGCCAGCCTTTTTCAGCTCTTCGTACGGCATTCCACCCGCTGCTAATTTCATACTCGACGTGGGATTATGCACTATCTTCACATCGTTCTTCCTCAACAACTCCATCTCTTTTCTGCTCAGATGAATGCAATGGCAGGCAATCGTCCTCGAACTTAAAAATCCGATTCTATCGAGAAATTCCACAGGTCGCATCCCATACCGCTTTATGCACTCTTCTATCTCCCCTTCGGTCTCCGATAAATGGATATGGACCAGAAGGTCATGCTTCTCTGAAAAATCCCGCACCCAGCAGAGGCTTTCCTCCGAGACCGTGTAGATCGCATGTGGACCGAGCGCAAAAATAATTCTCTTCGGTAGTTTTTTGCTTTCCTTGTATAACGCTTCGTTTCTTCTTATTTGCTCCTTTGCCTTCTCCTCGTCAAAGCCGTCAATAAAAACCGCGGATAACATCGCACGTATTCCACTCTCCGCGACCGCTCTCGTACTGCCCCCCCAGTACCAATACATATCGTTAAAAAAGGTTGTGCCTGATTTGATCATCTCCAAGCACGCAAGTTTCGTGCCCCAATAAACGTCCTCTTCCGTAATCCGCGCTTCTAACGGCCATATCTTCGTCGAGAGCCATTTATAAAGCGGCATATCATCTGCATAGCCGCGGAGTAAGGTCATTGCCGCATGTGTATGTCCGTTGAACAGACCAGGGATCGCTGCTTTTCTTTTACCGTCAACTACAAATTCCGCTTCTCTTACTTCTCCCTTACCACCCTCAGCTTCGCTAATCGCTGCTATCTCATTCCCCTCGATGTAAATGTTCTTCTCCCTTCCTCCCACCAGCACGTTCTTTATCAGAATCGTCATAGTTACTTAGTTCATTCAGCACCTATACAATGAATAGGTTGCGAAATATATTGTATTGTGCTCTAAATTTTGAAATTGTTGAAGAGCGAAAAAGAAAAAGGGGGGTGACAAATTGTTTATCGCCTCTTTCTTATTCTTATGCTTATTGCAGCAATTACCGAAAGCAATCCTATCAATGCTATTAGTCCGACTGGCGTTATTGCTGGCACTTGTGCTGGCGTTGGTGGTCCTTCTCCCAGTGGACACCCGTCCAATGGATCGTTGTCTGTATTATTCGCGGTGCCTTCAATTGAGTACGATCCCGACCCAATATAATCAGACCAATAGTTGCCATCCCAGTTATTACCGGTCCCATTATCCATTGCCTGTGGCTCGTTGTCAATGAAACAATTTGTATGTATCTCGGTATAATTGGAACCCGCGTCTAAATGCACTCCTGTCTTTCCCACGTTGTTCACAATCATGTTCCTGGTGATAGTGGCATATTCAACGTCCTCGAACTCAATACCGTCTCCGCAGTTCTGTATGGCATTATTATTTATCACTGGATTCCCCCGATTCACCACAGCACCAGTGTCGTTGTAGATATCCATATACATATCTATGCCCGCTTCCCTAAATCCGTCTATGGTATTGCCCTGTATCAGAGCCCAGCCGATGGTTATGGTAGAGTCATCTCCAGCGTATGGACAATAATCAACATAACATCTATGCCGTCGTCATCGTTGACGCCGTCTATCACATTATCGGCAATTATCAGGTCTCCAACTTCCAGTGTTGAGTAGTTAGTCATCGAGGTAATAGCCAATGTCGTTATAGTAGATGTAGACGGCATCGTACTGCAAGAACCGGTTGTTGGTGACGGTGACATCGCTGACTATGGTAGTACTGTTGTCATAGTTGCCGTAGCAGAAATCGTCGTAATCGAAGGATATGCCGTAGTCCATGGGATCCGCGGGATCGTGCGCCAACTCGCGTTTCTCCCCAGACATCGTCAATGACTGCCTTCTGTTCAGCGCTGAGATGCGTCTTCGGCCTTCTTTTTGGATTTAACGTTGGGACCTCTACGGTACGGTATCACGATACATTTTGACCAATTGCTGAACTCTGCGCTACGTTACTCCGTTCCGTAAATCAGTGATGCTTGCTTTACTGTGAACTTCCCGGAACTTACACGCTTGACCATCCATTTGATGTCCTCGTTCGTCAGTTTTACCAGGTCATCTGAAGACAGGGCTCGACGAAATAATATCCGTACTCTACATTTCATGTACTCATTATGAGGGGATCCCTCTGATTTTGAGAATAAAAGGTGTTCAGTTATTCTAACCCCTTCCCATTTCAAGAACTATCCTATATGCAGATCAACCCATTCATCAGTAACAACGGGGGGCGGGGGATCCAAAATACACCAATCAAAAATGCCGACATACTCAAAACCTTCGTGTTCCCGATCGGAAAGGAAAGCCCGTGCCACTGCTGGAGCACGCGCAGCTTGACCATTACCAACCATCTCACCGATTTTTGGCCTGCCACCTCGTTCGCTCTTGTTATCGTACATACCCCCACACTCACGATCGGGCGAGACGCTTCCAAATCCAGTACAGATACAATCTTTATACGGGATTTGTACGCGTATCTACAGTTTCTTTCAAAATTCCGGTAAATGTTTTTAAGGGATATATTAAAACAATCTTGTTACAAAGATGGAATGTAATATAGATGACCACTGAAGAAAGTAACTCCAAGCGCAAGACGAAAGGGAAAGGGAGGGCGCTGCAAGTAATCTTTGGTTGTGGAAGAATTGGTTATGCGGTAGCAAAGGAGTTGATAGGGCAGGGTTTGGACGTTCTCATCGTGGATATAGATGAGAAGAAGGTGGAATTACTAAAGGAAGAGGATTTTATTGCGTTCGTCGGTGACATAAGCGACCCTGAAGTGACGAGTAAGGTCGTAAGCGAGGGTGTGCCAGAAGCGGTTTTTATCGTGAGTAACAACAGCGAAGGAAACAAAAAAGCGGTGAACAATATAAAAGAGCATATACCACATGCTCGTTTAGTGGTGCGAGCAATAGACCCCGAAGACAAAGAAGACTTAAAGGGGTTAGGCGTTGACGTGGTTTTGACAATCCCTGATATAGCAGCAAGAACCGCGATAGGACAGTTGGAGAGCGTGAAGTCTCTGCAGAAAGCGAAAGAATTGGCCACGATGATAGAAGAGATAAAGGATAAAGAGGATGGGAAGTTGGGTATTGTGGTTCACGACAGCCCGGATCCCGATGCAATAGCTTCGGCTCTTGCACTAAGGCAAATAGCAAAGCACGTAGGGGTATCCTCGGATATATTGTACCGGGGAGAGATAGGGCATCATGTGAATCGGGCTTTTGTAAACATCTTAGGAATAGAGATGATACAAATAGAGCACGAGGATGATGATTTGAAGGGATATGGTAAGCTGGCACTTGTAGATGCCACTGTTCCTGGTGTGCACAATCCTTTGTCTCCACCACCTGAAGGTAAGGTGCACATCATCATAGACCATCATACAGCGAATAATAAAGAGAAAGTAGCCGCTGATTTTCTTGAGGTCCAACCTGATAGTGGTGCAACGTCAACGATAATGACGAGATATCTGCAGGAATTGGGCATACCAGTGGATAAAGTGTTAGCGACTGCTCTTTTGCATGGTATAAGAACCGATACCGGTGGCTTCAAGCGTGAGACACATCCATCGGATTTTTCCGCCGCCGCTTTCCTTCACTTAAAGGCGGATAAAGACCTCTTGGAGCAGATAGAAACGCCGCCGATGTCCACAGAGATGCTAAACGTGGTAGGTAATGCGATACTGCACAAGAAGATAAAAGGAAGCTATTTAATCACGAATGTAGGAGAAGTGGCGAATCTGGATGCTATTCCACAGGCAGCAGATTATTTGCTCAATCTGGAAGGAATCTCAACCGTTGTAGTGATAGGATTGGTCGAAGATATGATATGCGTTTCCGGGAGGAGTAAGGATATACGGGTGAATATAGGAGATGCGTTTGTCCGTTCATTTGGGGACTTAGGTTCCGCAGGTGGACACGCTTCGATGTCTGCTGCGCAGATACCGCTTGGTATCTTCAAAGGGTTAAAGGATAAAGATACAATTATACAACTCGTCGAAGATGCGGTATCAAAACGATTCCTATCGGTTATGAAAGAGGAGATGAGCGAATAACCACTCTTTGCAATGTTTAATTCTCATAATTTCACCATCTGAGCATGCGGCACACCGTCAACGGAAATCACACTGTCTTCTTCAATAAAATCGTTGTCTAAGGCACATTTTATTGCCCATCTACCTACTAAATTCGCTATTGTCGCATGCTTCAAAGAATCCACTACTTCTCCTTCAGTTGCCTCTTCACCTTTATAAAAACGTTCGCTGATCTTTAGAAAAAGACCCCCCTCTTCAAAACTTTTACCTACCAAATCCTTGTCGCACACAGCTACCAGTAACCCAGAGCCAGTGTCATATTCCTTCACATATATCTTCTTTTGCTTGCTCACAACAGTACGTAGAATGATACAGTTATCTTAAAGATAAAAGTTATATTGTTCCGTTAGTATAACATTTATAAGAGAGAGAAGGGCTGAAAGGGAAAGGGCTCGTAGCTTAGCACGGTTGGAGCGCTCGGCTGATAACCGAGAGGTCTGGAGTTCAAATCTCCGCGGGCCCATGAAATAAATATTTCCGCAAGAAGAATCGCTTCGCCAAGTTCAAAGTAGATGAAAAGGTGATAAAAGGGGAATAAAGATGGGAATCGAGACGAGGGTGATTTTGATCTCACCGGATTCTGAGATAACGCCAGGGCAGGTGAAGAGTAAGATTTTGGCTATGATGAGCGAAGATGCAAGCATGGCAGACGCAGGCATAAGAGTAAAAGAGACGTGTTTTGGTGCTTTAGTGGAAGGCGAGGAAAAGAAAGTACGGGAAATAGTGGATGCGGTAAGAGAAATGGATCCGAATGGGGTCTTTTCAAAACCACGCGGGTTTCCAATCGGTGACCACCGGATATGTAGAGCAACGAGGAAAGGGGGAGCAAGGCCTGGCTTTCACCAGTTAGAGCTTGAATATCAGCTGCTGCCTAAGGTAAGGAAAGCATTGGATAAGATATAAAGCAACTACTATCTATATATGGTTAAACACAGATAATAATGGAGAGTTAACTACGATGTATATGGGTGAAGCATTAATAGGGGAAGGATCTGAAGTTGCACACATTGATTTGATAATAGGTGATAAATACGGGCCTGTAGGTGTGGCATTCACGAACGCTTTAAGTCAATTGTCTGCGGGGCATACACCGCTGTTTGCGGTGTTAAGGCCAAATCTTCCGGTTAAGCCTTCTACGTTAGTTGTGCCGAAGGTTACGGTGCGAAACATGAAGGATGCGGAGAAGATATTTGGACCGGCGCAGAGTGCTATAGCAAAAGCGGTTGCAGATTCCGTGGAGGAGGGGGTTATACCGGAAGACAAAGCGGAGGATTATGTGATTATCGTAAGCGT
The DNA here is from genome assembly GCA_030611045.1 of Methanosarcinales archaeon. Classification (GTDB taxonomy): domain Archaea; phylum Halobacteriota; class Syntropharchaeia; order Alkanophagales; family Methanospirareceae; genus JACGMN01. The sequence continues at coordinate 5,050 of JAUWQN010000039.1, read as the reverse complement.
GTTCATACATCCTCACGCGGAGGATTATAATAAAATATATCGGTACAACTACGGATCTGCGAAGTTAGCCATAAAGAGGGCTATGGAAGGTTTCCCGGATATTAAGAAAGTGTTATATGAGAAAGACAGGTCGAGGCATCCTTCACTGGGCATGAAGGTGACGAAATTATGGGACCCACCGTATCTGCAGGTTGCTCTGGACATTCCCAAGTGGGAGCTGATGGAACGGGTAGTGAAGGAGCTCCCGATGAACGATCATCTTATCATAGAAGCAGGCACTCCGTTGATAAAGAGATACGGCGTGGATATAGTAGGAAAGATAAAGGAGATAAAGCCCGAGACGTTTGTGGTTGCGGATTTGAAGACGCTTGATACTGGCAACTTGGAGGCGAGAATGGTTGCGGATTCGGGTGCTGACGCCGTGGTGATTTCTGGGTTAGCACCTCTCAGAACAATAGAGAAGGCGATAGAGGAGGCAAAGAAGACGGGTATTTACGCCGCCTTAGATATGCTGAATGTGGCAAGGCCGATAGACCTGCTGAGTGAGTTAAGCGTAGGGGGGTTGATGCCGGATGTGGTAGAACTGCATCGTGCGATAGACGTGGAAGAACTGGGGACGCAACATGCATGGGGAAATATAGGGGAGATAAAGCGAATGGGCGGTGAGAAGATGCTGGTGGCGGTTGCCGGCGGGATACGGGAAGAGAACGCCCCGGAAGCGATAAAAGGTGGTGCAGATATTTTAATCATCGGGAGAGGGATAACGAATGCGAGAGATGTAGAGGGTGTGGCGAGAAGGTTCTTGAGGTTGATGAAGGAGGAGATAGACCAATACCGGGTGATGACAGACTTCTGAAGCAACTTATTCGATACTCGGCATTTCCACGCGCATTTAGCAATATTTGCCCTTCCGCTGTGGATATTGAAATAAATGCATGTTCTATCGAATTCCGCGTTTCCTGCATACTATTCCTGAAAAAGTCGCTGAATGAAAGAAATATAAAAAACTTTTAGCGCCTCTGTAAAGATGACAAAAATTCTTGTGGCTGGTATAGGGAACAAATATATGGGTGACGATGGCTTTGGCCCACGAGTAGTCGAAGCACTACTGACGAGAAATCTACCTGAGAACGTTGAAGCACGAGATGTCGGACTGTGTGGCATAACTCTGGCACCTGACCTCAGTGACTACGATCATGTGATCTTTGCTGACGCAGTTAATACCGGAGGAAAGCTTGGAACGATCTATCGTACGGAAATAAAAGCGGAAGAAGTGGAAGAGATGAAGCCCGGAGGAGCGAACCCATTCAACTTCAGCATCCATGAAGCTCGGTTAGAGGAACTCCTTAGCTTCGCTAAGACCATCGGCACGCTTCCGCCCACAAATGTCGTTATTGGTTGCGAAGTCCAGGACGCCCAACTGGGTGAAGAAATGAGCCCGGAAGTCGCAACTGCGATCCATAGTGCGGTCGAAATTATTCTGGACGAATTACAGCAGGACCGCTCAACCTGAGCACGCACGCACGGATCGACGCTTCCTTAGAAGGGCAAACAAACCCTCATTAAGTTCGACAGGGGAGGGATTAAAGAGAGTATAAAACCTTCAAGCGTGGGATTTTTAGAACCGTCCATGAAACAGGAAGCGTTCCCGAAGTATGCTGAGGAGGAAAGCTCAGAATAATCTACCGTATAGAAATAAAAGCGGAAGAGGCGAAGGGCTCCCCTTCACCTTCCGTATCCGCATGCAAAACAGGGTTAGGAGAGTTCACCTCGTCCTGGGGCGGTACCCTCCTTCCTATATATAGCATTGTATTTGCGTTTGTTTATCTTTGACGGGCTATTTAGCTACTTACTCTGGCGTAGCGAACGGTAGCAGCTCGCGTTTTACTACTCTGTCGCCTATATGCACTGCGACTGCACATCCCATGCACGGATCGAAGCTTCTTATCGTCCTGACGATATCGATGCCTTTCCACGCTGCGGGATCTCCAGCTTCAGTGATCGGCGACTGGATAAGCGCCGCTTCGTAAGGTCCTGGCTGTTCTTCCGGGTCTCTACCCGATGCGTTCCATGTCGTCGGTGCATGGTATTGGTAGTTGTGAATGACACCCTCCTTCATGACGCACCAGTGCAGGCACGAGCCACGCATAGCTTCAACTGCACCAAACCCGATACCTTCCTTTGGCTTCTCGTACGGCGTCCAAACTGACGTCTTACCCGCCTTCATGAATTCCAAAGCTTTCATTACCAGACTTGACACGCAGTATGCGGAATAGGCATGATAATATGCCCGTGCTCTGACTCGTTCTACTGCATTTGGCTTCGCAGGGATCTTCCATTCGAACTCCATCTTCTCCGCATACTTGAATCCCGGTATAACGGCTGCTGGCAGCTCAAATTTCAAACTGCTTCCCGTGGACGCAGGCACAAGGCCAGCCTTCGCTGTCGCCCACATCCGCGCAAGCGGTCCGAGTTCTAGGACGTGGTTCTTGCCATCGCCCTTCCAGTTATTCCACCGTGGCGAAGTAACCCAGGTATACTTGGAACCCCATTTTCCATACTCGCCGGGCTCTGGAATCGTGCGCTTGTTCCACGGATGCTCGTACGCAATCTTATTTCCTGCCGGGTCGGTTTCGACCTCTTGCTCCCACTCGCTCGAATACCAGCCTCTACCGATGAATTCTCGCACTCCCGCATTGAACTCCACGAGGTCCGTTGTGACAAGTTCGCCATTCAAAATAACTCCTGGAGACACTAAACGCTTACGACCCCAATCGGTCATCTCCTCGTAATTCGCTGAATACGCTTCAGGATCGTTGTAACTACCCACAGAGCAGAGATTGCTCTCTCTTGCTCCTACATCCGCATAGCCCTGTGCAAGCACGAAATTCAGGAGATCGTCCGTAGCGGTGACCAGCTCCTTTGTAAATGCAACGTGCCGCATGAGCAGCGTGAGATATGATTCAATGTCTGATACCGAGAGGTTTATCTTTGCGATTCCGCCGGGAACAAAGGTATGAACGTGCGGGTGCTTTGCACCGAATATCGCCGCCATATTGTGTCCCGCTTTCTGGACTAAAAGCGACCTGAGATAAAGCTCGCCAGCCAGAGGGTTAAGTGCGGTCATTATATCCGCAATGGTGGCAAAGCCGTGAACATCTGACCTCGATGCCTTCGTCTTCTGTGCTTCGCCCCACCAGTCAGGATTGAACTTCTTCACTGCAACCTCGCTGTAGTCCGGACCTTCAAGGTTGAGAACACCAAGCTGAGCATCATATAACTGCTCAGCACCATGAACGAAATCTCTAAGAAGTACGCCCATGGGCGGTGGCGATACTCCGTATGCCTGGTCAACGGCGTTTACCGATGCGATACCATGCGGCACTGGACAAACACCACAAGCCCGCTGTGTAATCATAACCGCTTCGGACGGCTCTCTTCCCACCAGGATTATTTCAAAACCCCTGAACATCGGGCTGTAAGCATATGCGTCGGTGACCTTTTTAGCAACGGTGTCTAACTTCGCGTGAACGCCAAGATGCCCTTCTATTCGCGTTATTGGCTCTATTGTTATTTCCCTCTCTTTTCCCGTTCCAGACGCGGCTGCCGTTGCCTCCTTTTTTGGCTCTCCTCGTAGCTTATCTAAAAATCCCATCTTATATCTTCCTCCCTTTGTCTTTCTCTTCTTCCATCTGCTTATCGAGCTCTTCAATGAATTCTGGCAACTGTGGCAGAAGCGACTCGAGGACTGGTTTGAATCGCTCGAATCCCATCTCCGCATGTGCTAACATGCCTTTTATGTTCTCAATGATGAACGGCATCGCAGGCGCTTTCGCGAAGAACGGTGACGTTGGTGCGTCTGGGAAGTCAGGATGAGTACAGCCGAAACAGGGGGCCCCTGTTCCCGTACATCCACCGTATCCATCTGCCCATGTCGTATTGTTGCAGTTCGTTATGATCCCCTTGCAGCCTATTGCACCGAGACAGCCGGTATCACCAAAGCCATGGGCATCCGTGCCCCCCGCATAGAATCCACATATCGGACAGAGTTCGTGCATTGTGTAGCCGTAGAGGGCCACAGGTCGGTGCCACTCGTCAAGCTCCGGAAGTGGTGCTAATCCTCTTGCAGCAAGCACAGCTTGACCTAAGACCTGAACTATATTATCAGGTCTGGGCGGGCAACCAGGTATACAGATGACCGGAAGCCCTAAGCCACCAGTCCAATCTTTTCCTAAGTAGTCCAGAAGCCCCTTCGCTCCCGTTGGATTCGGATTCCCGTGGGGGATCCCACCATAAGAAGCGCATGTCCCAATAGCGACAGCGGCGGCGCACCTCTTCGATAAACTGTCAATGACTTCGCTGAGCGTGAGAAGTTTCCCCTCATAGTCGGCGATGCCACAGAAAACGCCTTCTCCTGCCTTTGCCTCATCAGGGACTGCTCCCTCGAGAATCAATACGAATGGATCATACTTCCCTTCCATGGCGTCAATGAGTACCTTCGCTGCATCTTCTCCCCATTCGAACATCAAGGTTGGATGGTACGCGAGTTTTAACCCTCCAAGCCCTGGAATCGCTCCTGTTACAACATCAATAAGCGTGGGGTTGCTTGCCTGCTTAATAGAGATTGTACAACCAGCGCAGTCTTGCCCTTCAAGCCATATCAGATTTATCTCTTCAAGACTCATTTTTCTCCTTCCTTTTTTTCTTAAGAAGCTTCGCTTTTTCGGCGAACTTGCTTTACCATTCGTTATTAGTGCATATAAATCTTTCGGTTTTTTCAGTATCTCCGAAAGAAAGAGGTAGTGTTTGGTACGGTCGGCTGCTGCTATTTTCATGTGCGTTCCTTCTAAGATGCGCTGACTAAGATTTGAGAGTAAGCTTCCAGAGGGAAAGAAAGGTTTTTATATTGGGATATCTTAAGGATATCCTATGAAGAAAGTTCCAATCCAAGCTCAGAGCCACCTTGAGCTTGACGGGATACAGGGATTGTTTATCCGGAAGGTGACGAAATTCGGAAACAGCGCCAAGGTCGATTGTCCCAAGGAATATC
>JAUWQN010000041.1 GCA_030611045.1 Methanosarcinales archaeon | reverse complement strand
TTTATTATGTGCTCGTCAATCCGCTTGAGTTCTCCTTCAGGCAGCGTCGCCAGTAACTCCCAGCCAAGGTCCAGCGTCTCTTCTATGCTTCTATCCTCGTTTGTACTCTGTGTAACAAACCGCTTCTCAAATTCATCTGCAAACTCCAGGAACTTCTTATCCCTGCTTGTCAGCGCCTCTTCCCCTACCACGGCAACCAGATCACGCATATCTCGTCCTTCTGCGTAACCCGCATAAAGTTGGTTGGATACACCCGAATGGTCTTCTCTCGTCCTTTCCGGACCTATTCCTTCATTCATCAACCGTGACAGCGACGGCAACACATCCACTGGCGGATATATACCCCTTCGGTGAAGCTCTCGTGAGAGCACGAATTGCCCCTCGGTAATATACCCCGTGAGGTCAGGTATAGGGTGCGTGATGTCATCATCAGGCATACTTAAGATGGGTATTTGCGTAATCGTACCATTTCGCCCTTTTATTCTACCGGCACGCTCGTAATTGGTCGAGAGATCGGTGTACATGTATCCAGGATAGCCTCTTCTGCCCGGAACTTCCTCACGTGCCGCTGAGATCTCTCGTAACGCTTCGCAATAATTCGTCATATCCGTAAGAATAACGAGGATGTGCATGTCATATTCGTAGGCGAGGAACTCAGCAGTTGTCAATGCCATTCGCGGCGTTATCACTCGCTCTATCGCAGGATCATCCGCAAGGTTAAGGAACGCAACGATCCGCTCTATCGCACCGGTACGTTCAAAATCGTGTATGAAGAACGAAGCCTCCTCGTGCGTGATGCCCATTGCAGCGAACACCACAGAGAACGGCTCCCCGGTGCTTAACACCTTTGCCTGTCTCGCTATTTGCGCGGCAAGGGCATTGTGTGGCATTCCTGCGCCTGAGAATATCGGTAACTTCTGACCTCGTACCAGCGTGTTCATCCCATCAATGGTCGAAATACCCGTTTGAATAAATTCTCGTGGGTAATCACGTGCAGTGGGATTGATTGACGCACCGATAACCGAAAGTCTATCTTCTGGTATTATTTCTGGTCCCCCGTCTCGCGGTCGCCCCAAACCATCGAAAAAGCGACCAACCATATCTTGCGAAACGCTTATCTTCATTATATCACCGGTGAATCGCACCCTCGTCTTTGACGTATCTATTCCAGAGGTGCCCTCAAAGACCTGAACCACTGCAAGTCCTGTACTCACTTCTAACACCTGCCCGTTCTTTTCCTCTCCCTCTGGTGTGACAATCTTCACGACCTCTCCATACGAGACACCCTCTATATTTTCTACCACAATCAACGGACCCGCAGCTTCTCTTATCGTTGTGTATTCACGTGTAGAAGTATCTATCGCCATTTTAGTTCACCTCAAACCTTTTCTTAAAAAGAAAAGCTTTACCAAAAGAACTTTTCTTTTTACAATAAACAATCGTCGCCCTTGTCTGCGTCACGAAGCCTCTCCCTCCCTCTTCTTCACTGCTTCAAATTCATCTTTCATATCTCTCATTATCTCTTTGTATTTAGCTCCAAATTCTTCACTTGGCACATATTTCATCCTCGCTATGGCATACTTTATCTTCATCCCTTCGAGGTTCTCCACCCCTATGCCCTGCTCTACCAGTTCGTTTGCGAAATTGTACCATTGGAGAATGATTCTTGCCATCAGGTACTGTTTCTCTAAAGAGCAGAAAGAGTCGATATCATGGTACGCATTTTGCTGCAAAAAATCCTCGCGTATCATACGAGCAACTTCCAATGTCCCTCTTTCACGTGCTGGAAGCGCATCCGCACCCACAAGCTGAACGATCTCTTGCAGTTCCGACTCCTTTTGCAATAGTGCCATCATCTCTTCCTGTTGTTCCACGAAATCTGGAGATTCAGGCTTGTTATACCATTCTCTGAGATTACCCAAATAGAGAGAATAGCTACGGAGCCAGCTTATAGCCGGAAAATGTCGCCTATCTGCCAAGGTTGAATCAAGAGCCCAGAAAACACCTACCACACGCAACGTATTCTGGGTCACAGGTTCTGAGAAATCGCCTCCGGGCGGTGACACCGCTCCCACTACAGTAACAGAACCTATCCTATCTTCAGAATCCGAGCATAACGTTTTTACCCTGCCCGCACGTTCATAGAAATCGGCCAATCGCGTGGCTAAATAAGCAGGATACCCTTCTTCACCGGGCATCTCTTCTAATCTACCGGATATTTCTCGCAGTGCTTCTGCCCATCGTGATGTCGAATCCGCCTGTATCGCCGTGTCATAGCCCATATCACGATAATATTCGGCGAGTGTGACTCCGGTATAAATAGACGCTTCTCGTGCCGCAACCGGCATATTAGACGTGTTTGCAATAAGCGTTGACCGCTCCATCAGCTTCTCTCCGCTGTAAGGATCAATCAGCTTGGGGAAATCTTCTAAAACCTCGGTCATTTCATTACCACGCTCGCCACACCCTATGTACACGATGACTTTTGCATCAGACCATCTTGCTAATTGGTGCTGCATTACTGTCTTTCCCGTTCCAAACCCACCGGGGATAGCACCCGTGCCGCCTTTCGCTATCGGGAAGAAGGTGTCATTTATACGCTGCCCGGTCAACAAAGGCACTTCAGGGTCTAATTTATCCTTATAAGGTCTTCCTTTTCGCACTGGCCATTTCTGCATCATCGTCAATTCCATATCCTCACCATCTGTTTGTATCCTTGCTATGCAGTCATTAACGGTGAATTCCCCCTCTTTCAACTCCAAAATTTTCCCGCGCACCCCCGGCGGGACAAGTATCTTATGCGTTATCACCTTAGTTTCGGGTACCTCGCCTAAAATGTCCCCACCAACAACCTCTTTGCCTTCCTCAGCAGTGGGTGTGAAATCCCATTTCGTCGTTCGGTTCAGTGCATCCACCCGGACCCCTCGCGTTATGTAATCCCCTACCTTATGCTTTATATCTTCCAAGGGTCTCTGTGTACCATCATAAAAATTCTTTAAAATTCCCGGACCAAGTTCAACAGATAAGGGTGCTTTTGTCCTTATCACCGGCTCACCGGGCTTCAAACCCGTTGTATCCTCATATACCTGAACATATGCAAGGGCGCCATCCAGTCTTATTGTTTCGCCCATCAATCCCTCTTCACCTACTTTAACCACTTCGTACATCTCGCATCCGCGCATCTTATCAGCAATAATCAACGGACCTGATATCTTTTCTATCACACCCTCTTCGCCCATTTTTTCTACTCCACCTTTATACCAACTAAACTACTTCCTCATTTTTAAACTAAAAAAGGTTTCTATATTCTTTTGTTTACTTTATTTAATGCAAAGGCACCAAAAAAAATCGATTGCCTCCCCCGCAGTGATGAACAAGAACGAAGAGGTAAAAAGGATATGTGAAGAGGTCATAGAGAGGATAAGACCAGATGAGGAAGATAGGAGGAGGGTAAAAGCAGTAACAGACCGTATAATCACTAAGATAAACAAGAGGGCATTAGAGGTGGGTGTAGACGCCCATGCTATCTCCGTGGGGTCAACTGCACGAAATACCTGGGTCCATGAAGAGGCGGACATTGATATATTCATCATGTTTCCTGCGGATCTATCAGAAGATGATTTAAAAGAGGATGGACTTGCTCTCGCCAAAAGCATTTCAGACAGATATGAGGAACGATATGCCGCGCATCCGTATATTCACGCTTACTTTTACGATGCAGATAAAAGAGTAGAGCACGAAGCGGACTTAGTACCCTGCTTTGCGGTAAAAGATGCGTCGTTGTTGAAATCCGCAGTGGACAGGACACCGTTTCATAATGAATATGTTGTGAAGAGGATATCGGGATTTGAGGATGAGGTGCTCCTGCTAAAGCAATTCATGAAGTGTTTGGGTATTTACGGCTCTGAGCAACGGCGGAAAGGCTTCGCAGGTTATCTCTGCGAATTGCTCATCCTGAACTATTCCTCGTTCGTAGAGCTGTTGAGGAACGCATCTCGGTGGCAATACGGTGAACGAATGGATATAGAGGGTCAAGGCACGTACAAAGGAGCTGGAAACGACCCACTTATTGTGATCGACCCCGTAGACCCAAACAGGAATGTAGCGGCAGCAGTATCGGAGTTTTCTTTTTGCAGGTTAATAGACGCCGCGCGGGATTTCCTGGCGCATCCCAGCACGAAATTCTTTTTGCAGCAGAAGGAAGAAGCCATGACCGAGGCGGAATTTATAAATCTCGCGAAGGAACGAGGCACCGAGTTCGTGCTGGTCTTGTTTGAGGCGCCGGATGTGGTAGAGGACATACTATTCCCGCAGTTACGAAAAGCAGAAGCATCGGTCACAAATCTGATAGAACGAAATGGCTTTAGAGTATACAGCAGTGATGTGGGTGTAGAAGGAGACAAAGCGTTCTTGCTCTTTGAACTGCTCGTCTGGACGCTCCCACGAATAAAGAAGCATATAGGTCCTCCAGTTACGTCAAAATATCACTCAGAGCAGTTTAAGGGCAAATATGCCACTACTAAACCGAAAGACCTGTTTATTGAGACCGGCCGGTATATGGTGGAAGTAGAGCGGAACTATACCGATGTAGTTAGCTTACTGAAGAACGAATTGAAGTCGTGCAGTTTGGGGAAACAGGTAACAAAATCAATAGATGGAGGGTATGAAGTTTTGCGGAACGATGAGATACAAATCTCCGAAGGTCTCGGCCATTTCTTCAGGGGCTATTTTAGTGGGATTTGAGAACGGAAATGATAACACTCTGACCTTGTTTTGTTCCACGATCAACTTTAAAATTACCCCAGAATCACCTTATACCTTAAACTTCCGCTCATGGAACAGTCGGTCTATTGGGTACTAACAAAGGAGGAATATTACCGGTAAGTAAGAAATAAGGCAATAAGAGCCTCGTCTTTTTCATTGTGATCCCATTAAGTATTAAGTTTAACTCAGAAAAAGTTTCATTTCACTTCTTAAAAACGCTCAAAATGTTGTGATTTGGCTTTCGTATTATTTTTATTATCCGCTTCTTTTTCTTCACCTCTCGTTCCAGTTCATCGAAGCTTTTTTTCACCTGCTCTTCCTTCTCCTGCCCCGATTTTTCGTCCTTCTCTAAATCCGCTTTTCGCTTGATTAGCATCCTTTTAACTTCTTTCTTCGCGGGGCCGCCTTTTACACTCCGCTTCTGAATGTTTGAAGCGATGTTCAGTGCTTCTTTTACTTTTTTCTCGGTGAGCCCCTTCTCGCTCAGTTTTTTCTCGGTAATACCCAGAGCGAAATCATCTATCCGCTGAAGTATCTCTGTCACAAACACTTTTTCCGAGTCCTTATCCTTTATTGACTCCATGTTTTCATCGGCCAAAACAGAAGCTAAAGAAGATACGATTTTATGCGCAGTCCTGAAAGGTATGCCAGTCTCTCTAACGATAGTATCAGCCAGCTCAGTTGCGGCAGTGAATCCGCGTGGCGCCTTCTTCTCCATCTCCTCTACATTCACTTCCAGCCCTTCTATCATGCTTTTCATTACGGCTACCGAAGCAGTCGTGGTCTTCGCGGCTTTCAACAGATGTGGCGTGACCTCTTGTAAATCGCGATTGTAAGAGTACGGTAACGCTTTGCTTATAGAAAGCACACTCATCAAACATCCGTAAACCGTGCCTGCTCTTGCCCTCACAAGCTCTGCATAGTCCGGGTTTCGTTTCTGAGGCATTATCGAACTTCCAGTTGCGTAGTCCGCAGGAACGCGAATGAGATTGAATTCTGAGGTGCTCCACAGTATTAACTCTTCTGCAAGCCTGCTCAGGTTGGTCACCAGGTTAGAGAAACATGAAATCGTCTCGATGATAAAATCCCGCGTAGATACCGCATCCATTGAGTTCTCCAGCACCGACTCAAACCCAAGAAGTTTCGCTGTTCGCTCGCGGTCTATCGGAAAGCCTGCGGAAGCGAATGCCGCTGCGCCCAAAGGGCTTACGTTTGTATGTTCATATGCAGTTATAATCCGTGCAAAATCACGGGCAAACGCATCTGCGTGTGCTAAGGCATGGTGAGCGAATGTAGTTGCTTGTGCATGCTGCAAATGCGTATAGCCGGGCATTATGGTTTCAACGTGCTCAGCCGCTTTTTCTAATAACGCGTTTCTCAATCCATTCACCGCCGCCATCAGCTCAAACAGCTCGTCACGAAGCGCTATTCGTATGCACGCTGCCACTTCATCATTCCTTGACCGTCCGGTGTGCATCCTTCCGCCTGCGTCCTCACCTATTTCCCGTATCACTACCGATTCGATCGCTGTGTGCACGTCCTCGTATGCAGAGAGCTCATGCTCGATAAAATCATCGCCCCTCTCTTCTATACCCGTCAAGCAGTTCAGAATAGCCGCCGCTTCAGCCTTCTTTATGATACCGCGCTCCTTTAACATCACCACATGCGCCTTGTCCACAAGGATGTCCGGATGAAATAGCCATCTGTCTGCTTCCAGTGACAAAATGTAATCTTTTTGCATTTTATTTTGTGTTTGTTTTCTTTTCACCTTAATTTTCTTTTATCCTTTACTTTCAAGTTCTTTTTGGAAACACAAATTAAATAATCACTAAAACACGAACATCTCAATCACTCATGCCAATCGCCATTAAATATCCGCGAGCCCGTTCTGTTTTTGGGTATCCGTTTACAAGTTTCCAAAAGTCGGGCCCGTGTCGTGGCACTTTCAAGTGTGCAAGCTCATGCACCACAACATAATCATGCACAAATTTCGGCATTTTCAGAAGGCGATCTGAAATCCTGATTGTTTTGTTTGTAGTGTTACAAATCCCGAAGGTGCGTGCATTCTGCCCGGTCGTATAACATATCTGCACCCAGGAGAGTTCCTCGGCAAAATACCGGGTGTTTAGTTCACGTGCACGCTTTGCCAGCATTTCATCAGTATTATTCTCTATGAGTTCCTTTTTACGTCGCTGTGCTTCAAACCGCTTCTTCGCCCACTGGACATACTTGGATTCCTCATCGCGTGAGAGCCCCATGGGAAGATATAAGAGGATGACTCCGTCCACTTCGCGTGCACTTATCGTTTTCTTTCTTCTTTGACTGCGAAATATCTTAACGTCCATCTTTCATAAGCCATCATGTTTTAGGTCCGCGAAGAGCCCACGGCGGGACCACAGCATCGGGAAACGCATCCGCTCTGGGATTGTACGGTTTGATGTCAATTACTGGCGAGCCTTCAAGAGCATCAAGCCCTTTCACCAATAAAATATTCCCTTCCATCTTCATTAGTTCCACTATGCATAATCCAATTGGATTCGGTCTACTTGGACTCCTGGAGGCGAACACACCCACTTCCGGCGATCCCTGATGCCTCCGCGGGATTACTCTTAGCACACCTCTTTCCTCCGCTGTATCCCGTAAATGGAACCAGTATAGGATGAGAATATGTGAGAAGGTATCCAGCCCTTTCAATCCGTCACAAAATTCGTCAAAAATTCTTATCTTTGATACTTCCTTTTCGTCCGCCTTCTCCACAACACCAATGAAGCGTAACATGACTTTTTTACCTGAAGGACGAAGAGAGTAGTGCTCCGCCCACTGCACCTATATACTGCGGATACCGTGGCACGATTACATCAAATCCCAGTACATCGCTCATCGCTACCGGCACACCCTCAACCAAAGCAGTGCCGCCGACCTCTATTGCAGGCTGTCTGAGGTCTATTTCCTGTAGCAACTGCTCTTTTACCTGCTCCACAACTGAGAGGCAAGCAGCAGCCGCAACATCTTCCTTTCTCGCTCCGCTTGACAAAGCTGCTACAAGGTCCTGAATACCAAAAACGATGCAATAACTGTCCGTAGTTATTTTATGCGGATCACCTTCCAACGCCAACTTACCCATCTCTACCACATCGACACCCAGTCTACGTGCTACCATTTCCAGGAATCTTCCTGAAGCGCCAGCGCATATCCCCCCCATTGTGAAGTTATCAGGAATGCCATCATATGCAGTGATTATCTTGTTGTCCATACCGCCAATGTCGATGATCATAGCTTCCCCCTTCTCGATGCCCGCAAGATACATCGCAGCCTTCGAGTTCACCGTCAGCTCCTCCTGCACCAGATCTGCTTTGAAATGCTCACCTATCGCATGTCTGCCGTAACCGGTAGTTCCCATAGCTTCTATCTCATCCCTTTTCACACCTGCAATTTCCAGTGCTTCGGCAAAGACTTTTTCTGCTGTTTTTACCACTTCCCGTGTATGTGTCCACGTAGCACCTAACACCTCGTTATCCTGCATAATCGCTGCCTTTGTGGTTGTCGAGCCGGAATCAATGCCCGCAGTAAGCCCCTCTTGCACCGTTCGCTCCAAGATCCATCTCCGTCTCACTATCGTAACCAGTGCTTCCATTCTCGTCAGTAACTCACCAGCCTTTGTCCGTTCTGAAAAAGGATACATAACAATGGGTAGATTTGTCTTTTCCTGTATGATCTTCCTGATTTCTGTCCGTATAACCGCCCCCCGCGGACATTTATGACACCCTGCCAGGAATACCGCGTCAGCATCGCTTAACCCTTCAGACACAGCGTAGCCTCGTGCCAACGCCACACTTAATCCCAGGCTCTTCTTCATGTCATAGCCAAATTCGTCCACCTTCTCTTTTACATAGCCCAGATCAACTTCAGGCACATATAGCTCTGCACCCACTTCTGCAGCAGCTTTCTCTATCTCATGCTGCACATTTCCATAGAGGGTGCCACAAGAGACTTGTGCTATCTTTATCCCTTCCTCCCCGCCTTTGGCTTTCTCTTTCTTCGTCTTCCCCATAGTTTCAGTCTACCCTTTAGATATAACTCAGATCAAAATTAATTAATACGCAGTTACAACTTAACTTCTACCTGCCTTTTTACTTCTTCACTCACATCCTCTTCTTTGAGCAGCAAATCTATATCTATGTCTGCCAACTCAGTGAGGTTGTAGTCAAAATCAGGATGAAGGACGAAAGTTTCTACGATTTTTACCTGCGGATGAGTTCCAAATACGGTCTGTAAGGGGCTTTCTTCTGACATTTCCATCTTTACTTACATCACCACGGGACTTGCTTCTTTCCTATCTTAAAGCCGATGTAATTGGTAAGCAGATGCAATAGCGGGGTAATAATAATAACCGCAAGGATGATATCCAAGGAGAAGGATTCAGTAAACCACTCTCGTGCAAACAGGAACAAAAGCAGCCAGGCACCAGCCACGAAGTCCAGTTGATCCATCAAAGGGAAAGGCGCACCCCGTTTTAGCCCAACCCGCCGCTTTATGAGACTCCCCAGCAGGTCTCCAAGCATTGCACCCGCAGATAAGCAAAATAACGTCACTAAAAAGAAGGGGAAGATGCCGAAAGAAGGCAGATTTAAATATTCGCTCAAAAACAGATGCTGAACGATACCGACGAGGAAGCCGCATGAGATGCCCTTTACGAGACCTTCATATGTCTTTCCATCACCCAGCAATCTGCTCTTACCCCAGTAAATACCCCGGTCTATGGGCGTTTTACCGCCAAAGAACGCAGCACTCGGATTCGGTATGTACGCGGGCAGCATCAGCCATATTGCAACAATGATGGTATCTATAATAGGGTTCATGATACGTATCTCTTACTCTTAGTCTTACGAATGTAGCCACATTATCAAATATTTTCAGTACCTCGTCATATTCATTCAGTCGCTACTACACCATTAAAAATGGCATGTTTCACCGCGCCGGGTAATTCGTAACCCTCAAAGGGCGACCACCCGCATTTTGTATACAGATGTTCGCTGCTGATTTTCACTTGCTTCTGCAAATCTAAAATCGTCAAATTTGCCCTTTTCCCCACTTCTATACGACCTCTGTCGTTCAAGCCCAAGAATAGAGCAGGATTATACGCAGATACTCGTGCTATTAACGTCGGATGGACGTCACAACGTACGATTAACCAAGCTACGAAATTGCCGTACGTATCCAAATTAGGGACTCCGGGAGGCGCATCTAAGATATCCTGTGCTTTTTCCTCCTTCGTGTGTGGTGCATGATCGGTCGCCAAAAAGTCTATTTGGCCTTCTTTAAATGCCGCCAGCAACCGCAGCCTATTTTCTTCTGTTCTCAAAGGGGGGTTCGTCTTTAAAAGCGACTTTTTCGATAGTACATCGTTCTTGGTAAAAAACAGATGATGTGGTGTGACTTCACAGTGAACGTTTTTGTATTGTCTTAGAATACCCACGGTATCGTAAACGGATACATGTGCGATGTTGATTTTAATGCCGCTTAAAGCTGAAGCGGAAGATAAAACGTGCTTGACCGCCGACAATTCCGCTTTCGCAGGTCTCAGCTCGGAATGGAGTTCTTTATGCCTTTTTTCTACTTTCCTTCCCGATTTAAATTCTTCTCTTCTACTGTCTATGATACGTTGGTCTTCACAATGAATGACAGCGGGCTTGGAAGTCGCTTCTACCGCCTTAAGTGCTTTTGGTAAGGTTCCCTCACCTATTTGCAATCCGTTAGTCTCAGAAAGGTATATTTTATACGCTACGACTTCTTTTTGCATATCTGCAAGCGCATTCAAATTGGATTCAGTTACACCACCGTGGAAAAATATGTCAATCAAGCCTTTCGACTTGGCGCGTGCGAGTTGCTTCTTTTCTCTTATTCGCTCTGCATTTATGCCGGGCGAAGGAGTATTCGGCATGTCAACTACAGTGGTTATACCGCCATGAAGTGCAGCCGCGGTGCCCGATTTGAAATCTTCCTTATAATCCCACTTATGACTGCTATCTTCCCGTAAGTGGACGTGAAGATCAATAAACCCGGGTAAAATAAGACATCTTCGAGTTTCTATTTTCCGTTCGCCTTTTAAACCTTGCTTTTTTAGCTCTGTAATATACCCCTCGTCAATACCTATTTGAGCATCGTGTATCCCTTCCGGATTTACCACGTTACCTTCAACAACCAGCTCATGGAGCATGTTTTTTAAATAAGGAAGTAAAATAGAAAAGATAAGTGGGGGATGAGGATATGTTTCCAAACAAAAAAGTTCAAAGTCTGGTGGGGAGAGAGATACATGTAGAGATGAAAGGGGAGCAGTGTGTACTGGAAGGTATGCTGACATCGGTGGACGATTATTTGAATCTACATCTGAGTGGCGCGAACGAGATATTGGAAGGTGAAAAGAAGAGGTCGCTTGGCTCTGTAGTACTCCGGGGCAATAATGTGGTGCTTATACATCCAGTGTAGAATGAATGAGAAAACGGTAAAGAGGAAGAAAATAGGCATTATCGGCGTGGGTAACATAGGGTCATCTATCATCCGAGGGTTATTGGCCGCAGATGAGGGCAGGTCGAGCGGTAAGATATTTATAAGCGACGTAAGAAGGGAGAACCTCGAATCTTTAGAGAGCGAGCAAGGATCACGAGTTGTGGTATGCGAGAGTAACGGAGAGGTAGCAGAGAAATCGGACGTAATAATTCTGGCAGTTAAGCCAAACGATGTGCGAGGCGTAGTGGAAGAGATTGCACCGTTTATAAACGGCGGGAAAATACTCGTATCGGTAGCTGCCGGCGTGCCAACGGGAGCGATAGAGAGCGATCTGGGCGAAGGAAAGAAGGTAATTCGTGTGATGCCGAATATAGGGGCGCTAGTAGGCGAGTCTGTAACGGCGATGTGTAGGGGCGAATATGCAGGAGAAGAGGATGAAGCCATAGCGAAGGATATTTTAGGTGAGATTGGCGAGATTTATAGCGTGAAGGAGAGTGATATAGATATTATTACTGGATTGAGTGGCAGTGGCATCGCGTTCTTTGCTGCGGTGATCGAAGCAATGGCCGCTGGGGGCTTATATGAGGGTTTACCGCATGATGTGTCACTCGCCATCTCTGCCAAGACAGCACTGGGAGCTGCGAAAATGGTCCTTGCGGGATACGAGCCGTCAGCGATAAAAAAGATGACTGCTTCTCCCGGCGGGACGACGATAAGAGGACTTTACGCGATGGATGCGAAAGATGTGAAGGCAGCGATGATGGCTGCGGTAATTGAAGCAACAAAGCGGGCACGGGAAATATCGAGCAAAGCTCAACAAAAAATGTAAAAGCAATCGGGCGGGCGCAAATGAAGGACGATTTAATCGCGCAGGTATTGGGAATATTGAAGGACGCTGGATTTATCGTATCACGTAGATGCGAATCAAGGAGTTTTGATTTAGCGGCGCGGCGAAGCGAAATAACCTTGCTGGCAAAGATAATGCGTAACATTGACGGGATAAGCGAGGATGTAGCAAGGGATATAAAGCGTGCGGCATTTTGCCTACTGGCTTCTCCGCTTGTCGTCGGGGAGAGAACGGGTGCTTCCTTTTTGGAAGACGACGTGGTATATCATAGATACGGTATCCCGGCATTAAACCCGCATACCTTGTACGATTATTTTGTTGAGGGTGCTGATCCATACGTTTATTCTGCCACGGGGGGGGTGTATGTTGATATAGACGGAGAAGCGATGAGGGGGGCACGGGAGAAGAAGGATTTATCCCTGGGCGATATCGCCTCTGAATTAGGTGTTTCGAGGAGGAGTGTTAGCAAGTACGAGGAAGGCATAATGAGTACTACCATAGACATCGCACTGAAGCTTGAGGAGTTTTTAGATACGGTACTCATAGAACCTTTAGAGTTTTTAAACACTGAATTGGAAGAGCCCTCTCCAGAGGTATTAACGGGTGGAGTAGAAGAAGCGGCTTCGAGCTTAGAGAAATATATTCTATGTATGATGGAAGAGATAGGGTTTGAGGTATTTACAATGGCTCATGCGCCTTTCAGTGCGGTTTCTTTTCCCGAGCCACCGTCAAAAGCACGAGGCGAGTGTGCGAAAATTCTCACCGGGGTAAGCGAGTATACGGAGCGAATGATAAAAAGGGCGAGGATAGTAAGCAGTTTATCGCAGGTTACGAGAACGAAGTCGGTATTCGTAGTGAATGGGAATATCAAGTACGTGCAAATAGATAATACGGTGTTGATAGGGAAGGAAGAGTTGAAACGGATAAGGGATCCGGAAGAGTTCAGCAATGTGATGGAGGAACGGGCGAAGCACTAACGAACTAACTAAATGTGCGATGCCGAACAATTAAGTAGCCATGAACAAAGTATCGATATTAATGGGTTCGAAGAGCGATCAAGCGGTGGCGGATAAAGCGATAGAGGTACTGGAAGAGCATAACGTTCCTTATGAAGTACGTGTCATCTCCGCACACCGGAATCCCGAAGAGCTGGACAAGTATCTAAAGGAAAGTGGTGATGTATCAGTGTTCATAGCGATTGCAGGGCTATCTGCGGCTTTGCCAGGGATAATCGCGTCGAAAACGGAAAAGCCAGTCATTGGTGTTCCGGTAAGCGGTAAGTTGATGGGCCTGGATGCGCTGCTGTCTATGGTTCAAATGCCTCCGGGTGTTCCAGTGGGCGTGGTGGGGATAGACAGCGGCAAAAATGCGGCTTTGCTCGCGTTGCGGATATTGAAATTAATTTAGAACAGAAGTAAAAAGAGGTTTAATGGTTGATAGAAACGGAGATATGGGAAGGATATATCTGGATACAAATGTATGGTGTCGCCCATTCGATAAGCCTTCTGAAAGGATATTGAAGGAAGTAGAAGCATTTTTTGAGATATTGGAAGATGTATCGGCAAGAAGATACAGCCTAATTGGATCTGTTGTTTTGGATGTCGAAGTTGGAAATATAGAGAAAGAGGAGAAGAAAGTAGCAGTAGAAGGATTGATGTCTATCTTCATAGCACAGAAAGTACTTGAA
>JAUWQN010000078.1 GCA_030611045.1 Methanosarcinales archaeon | reverse complement strand
AACGAGTTCTGGCGTATTTCCAACCGATAAGCCCCATCGTTGAGGCTCGAATACAGAATTGGGATTTATATTTGTCATTTACTCTGCAATGGAAGAGAGGGGTATAAAAAGTTTATTAGCAAATGTGACATTGTCAAGTTATACACAATTGAAAAATAATAGAATAAAGATAAAAAGCAATGTTAGCTGAAGATACTTTTGGGGCGGGAATAATGGATAAGCTAATCAGTGGGATTAGAGATTCTTTTGAGAAGCTGAGAAATTGTGACGGAATGCTGTTTGATTGTCCTATTGAGGACGATGTAGATTATGATGCACGAAAACTTCATGAGGTTTGCATAAACCACCGGCTGGCAATCTATTTTGAACAAAAATGTATACCCTTACTGCCGAAAGATGAAGAATATTTTGTTGATATCGAGTTTAACCGTGAAGGGATTGGCTTTAAGAATGCCAAAATCGCTGGGCGAAAAAAACGTGTAAGACCGGATATAATCATTCACAATAGAAAGTCAGGTAATGATGAAAAAAAGAATTTTCTTGTAGTGGAATGCAAAAAAAGTGATACGGATGGAGCTAAGATTGATTATGACCAAAAAAAGATACGAGCACTTATGGGTGGCAAAAAGTATCAATATTCTTTTGGCCTTCAAGTGATTTATGGAAAAGACCAAATCAAAGGGACTCTTTTTTATAGAAACCGTCAAGGTATTGAAGCCGAAGAAATAGTTTACCGCTAACAACGACTTCAACACGGACTGGCAATTCCGCTGCGCTTCATCGCCAGCCAGTTAAGAAGAGTAGTTATCTTATCTATAAATGAACACTGTCGAAAATGTTTGCAACTTATACCGGATTATCGTCACGATAGAAATCGGAAAGGTTCTCCATTTGCTCCGGTTAGTTTTCTAGCAGGCTTCTGCAGTGATGCAGGATTTACGTACATGGTGATGGCGCACCGTAATGAATTGTAATGGTAAAGAAGGATGGTTACCACTTGGTTTGTAGAATAAAAGACGTAGGTGGACGTATGGCGTGATTTAGAATAATTTTAATATACATGAAACAATTGTAAATATAAACTATTAATTATCCTGTAATTATTTATACGGGGTAGGAAATAATAGAATAAATATAAAAAGCAATGTTATGTGTGTATGAGAGCTTCGTCACCATGAATTCATTTCAAGTTGCAATTGCTGCAGAGGCGTATGTCGCAGCTGTCATGGCGCAGGCAGGATGCGATGTTTCAGTCCAGTATGGTGCTAACCAGCCTGAATATGATTTAATCGCCACGAAAGGCGACAGATTTCGAAAAATATCAGTAAAAGGCAGCAAAGATGGCGGATGGGTTCTGGCTGCCCGTCTAAAGAAAGGAAGAGATTACCCTGAAGCAATAGATGCTTGGGTAAACAAGCATCAAGACCAGAGCGTCATTTATGCATTAGTGCAGTTTAAAGGTGTTTCGTTTGGTGAAATGCCGAGGGTCTATTTCTGCACCATTCAAGAAGCTGCCGAGTACATGAAGTCCCGCAGGGGGGCGCATGGTTACACTTCCTTACGCGAAACGCACAAGTGGGCGTCAGGGATAGCTAAGGGCGCCGTGGATAATATCCCAAGCCAGTGGCGTGCCTCAGCTAACCGCATCAATGATTTGATGGGTATCCAACCGTGAACACACATAACCAGACGGTGTAGCGAACAGCGACCCGCGCCGTTCGTTTTGAAAGATGACGATTTGTGAAGTGAAAGACCAGAGGGTTGAGTGAGAGCTTGGTGAGGGTCACGGTCGCTCACCTCTACGTTAGACACTGAGGACTTTGTCCGTGGAGCCACTCGCTGAGGATATTCTTGAGCCATAGTCACGCGATAAAGCCCTTATCTGGAGATCCACTCGTACCTGTAAACATATATTCGCGTGGATCGCCGAGTTGAGTTCATGATAGTGCAGACATCGACGTGTTGGTAAGACATGTGATCCACAACGAGGATGATTTCGTGATAATTTTCCTCGGTCGGGAGGCAATGAAGTCTGAATGGATCAGAAGGGAAGTTTAATGGTAAAGAAGAATAAGCCACCTGTTCTATCTAACAAAAAGACGTAGGTGGCTTATGGCGCTATTTAGAATAATTTTTATATACATGAAACAATTGTAAATATATGCCAGTAATTAGCCAATAATTATTTATATGATGTAGGAAATAATAGAATAAATATAAAAGGCAATGTTATGCGGAATAGATGATGAAGAAAGACGACCAATTCTATCGGGACATGCAGCGGTACATTGCTGTAACCGCCATCGGACCATCCACACTCAGGAACCAGGGATCGGCGGGTGTCATCGAGGCGGCACAGGACTACCTTGCGGGAATTGATCTTGGAGGTTTCTGTACCAAGGACGAGCGGACGTTCCTCATGGTCCTTGATGCCGCAACCGAAAAGCTTAAGCGTACGCTCCCACGGGAGGCGCAGAATTGGGGTGCCGCACGCAAGGCATGCAACCTGTTTCTTCGCGACATCTGCTACAATCGGTTCCTCTGTCAACGCTACTACGGGCTTGAGGAATCGGAAGAATGGATGGAGATTCCTCTTGATGGTCTTGTTGCCGTCGCTCTGAAACGGAAGGGGCAGAGGGGAGGTCTACCTCGCTGGCCCGGACTCAATGGACTGACGCCGGAAATCAGTGCCAAATTCCAAGCATTCGCAAGGCAAATTGCCGCGGAGAAAAGAATCTCGCGCGTCCATCTGGACATGCGGCTGTGGATGACCGAAAGAAAGAAGAACGGGGAGCAATCAGCTTCTGCAGATGCGATTCCGCGCGCGGCAGAGCGGTAAAGTTAGAAAACAGAAAAAGGAGTGTCGCCATGAATTACTGGGTTACGACTCATTGGCCGCCTCGGGAAGACAATCCCAATATGGTCGCGGAGGGTATTTGGGTTCCAGACGGTCGAGAGGAAGCTGGCAAAGACCTACGAAAAGGTGATTTGGTTGCGATTTATCAATCATTAACCGGAAGAACCGAAAAAATTACAAGAACTGACGGCATTGAATACCGTGTTAGAAACATAAGAGGTAAGGGTAGCGTAATTGCATTATGTGAGGCACAAGAGCCACTTCATACTTTGAAAGATTCCAGTCCATCTCACTACACAAATGGAACTACTATTTGGTGGCGCTGGTATTCATCTTTACGGGTCATTTCTAAAAGCGGTTTCTTATCAAGGCAAAAGCTGAATGAAATATTGGGATATTCACCGAATAACCCGCTACGTGGTTTTGGTGATAAGAAATCTGGATTGAAAAAGATACCCAAAGAACAGTTTCTTGAAATAAGAAAAGCATTTCGGGCAGGCTTGCCTTCTCCAACGAGGAAACCCGCGCGAGTAAAAATTCCGCATGATCCACCCAGTGGGATAGAGTCAAAGGAACACTTACTACTGAAAGAGTATGTCGCGGCTCATCCAAAGGAAGTTCTTAACGAAGATGGCGCTATTCATAAATTTACAGAATACCCTTTTTGCACCGGAGATCGGGCTGACGTTGTGCTTGAAGATGCCTACGGCCGAGTTATTGGCGTGGAGGTTGAAGTATCAGTCGATAAGCAAGACCTTGCAGGAGTATTACAGGCAATAAAGTACAGATATATGCTAGAAGTTGAGCAAAAGCGTGTGATGGGCGATAGTAGAGCCCTTCTTGTAGCGTATGAAGTATCTCAAGACGTGAAACGTCTCTGCCGCGAGTACAATGTAGAGGTTGCTGAAGTAACCAAAGATGTTGTCTTCAATTGGGCCAACAATAGAAGAAATAAATAACGCATAATCGCCACATCTCCGGTATTGATCCTACAATCTGCTCATTGGTGCTTCAAATCCCCTATACCCTCGCGATAAAATCTCTCATGATTGCCCATTTATCCTTCCAGATACTTACTCACACCCTTATAATCAAACGTCTCCGCCTCGAGCACGTTCCGTATAAAGTTGAACAATTTCTTTCGAGTATCCATTGAGATATTAGGGTACCAGATAGGCGAAGCAACTACGAGCCCTCTAAACGCGTAAAACGGCTGTATCACTTCCAGTAACTCGTAATCGCCTGATTTATCAAGATAAACATCAAAAAACAGGTCATATAACGCTTTGAAATCTTTATCAAGCTCCTTGCCATCCGTCTTGAGCAGTCCGAAGAAGAGATAGTTGATGGTCATCGAGGAGACATCGTCAGCCGCTTCGCCCCATTCGCCGCGGCTCCGGTCAAGCACCGTAAAATCCGTGCCTTCGCGGAACATAACGTTCCAGGGATGGAAATCACCA
>JAUWQN010000006.1 GCA_030611045.1 Methanosarcinales archaeon | reverse complement strand
GAGGAACTACGAAGGAAAGGCGATGCGGAGTATATCGCCTGGTTGCAGGTAGAAGCAAAGGAAATAGCAGCGGAGCTAAAGAAGCTCTACCCCGGTAGAACAAATCAAATTATTAAATCGTACGAAAAATACCTCAACCATCCTGCCGCTATGCATGTTCCGCTTGAATACGACGAGGAAGAAACAATCGAACGGCTCATTGGCAAAGAGCGTCTCAAGAATATCATTTTGTTAAAAACCGAAGCCGTTATTTTCGCACCTTCTATATTAGCACCTCACATGGGGTCGTTAGATTACGGCGCTGCAATGTACCGCCGATTCTCACTTCACGGCTTGTGGTTTTCCGTCATTGCAATGAACGAAGAGTATCTTAAATCCGCAACCAAAAACATGCTGAGATACATGCTCGAACACGAACTTGCCCAAGGCGAAATCTACAGAGATTTAACCGTGAATAACGTCAAAACCCTCAGCTTAGAGCTGAAGGGTGCAATCCACGAAGAAGCGCGTATGAAAGCGATACAGTGGTCTTGCATTTCTACTGAAGAAGTGGAACAGGAAAGGCAATTGATTATTGGCCTTTCTGCACTCCATCCACTGGTTCCTGTGCATTTCGCATCAGCGTCTCTCTTCAAATATTTAGAGGAGAATTGGGAGGAAGTAACGCAGTTCGGGGTCGTCAGCCAGAACGAAACGGAGAAAGAATTGGAAATGCCCATGGAAAAGCTCGCTGAATGGGCTGATTCTGCCATCAAATCATTTAAGATCTTTTTGAAGGAGCTGAAAAGAGAGCTAACCATGACCGGGGCGGAATATGGTATTGAAATCGTGTAAGTGGTGCATATTCTCAATAAGCTTTTCTTTAGTAAAGCGTTCTTTTTAAAAGAAAGATTTGTCTATGCTACGAATAACATTTTTAGGAACCGGTGGCTCGACGCCCACGCCGAACAGGACTCCATCTGCGATAGCGGTGAATAGGAAAGGCGAGGTGATGCTGTTTGATTGCGGCGAAGGTGCGCAGCAGCAGATGATGCGAGCAAAGACAGGCATGAAGATAACTGCTATCTTCATCACGCATTTCCATGCAGACCATGTGCTCGGCATTCCTGGTCTATTACAGACGATGGCGCTGCAAGATAGAAAGGAGCCTTTGGAGATCTACGGTCCGCGGCACGTGGATAAATTCCTCTACCATCTCCTCGCGTTGGGTTATGCAGGCAGGAGTTTTGACGTGAAAGCAATAGAACTGGAACCAGGGGATGTTGTAAGAAGAGCGGACTATGAGATACGAACGGTAAAAACGGTGCACAACGTGGTTAGCATCGGCTATGTGCTTGAGGAAGATATGCGACCTGGTAGATTTAACAGAGAAAGAGCAATAGAACTCGGCATAAAGCCCGGCCCGCTATTTGCCAGACTACAATCAGGGCGTTCGATTATCGTTGACGATAAGGAGATAACGCCTGAGCAAGTCTTAGGACCCCCGAGACCCGGCAGGAAAATTGTGTATACCGGTGATACGAGACCGTGTGAGAGCGTGATAGAGGCGAGTAAGAACGCAGATTTGTTGATACATGATGGCACGCTATCAGATGAGACGAAGGAATATGCAATTGATTACATGCATTCAACCGCTTTAGAAGCAGCGGAAGTGGCAAAGAAAGCATCGGTGAGAAAGCTCATCCTCACGCATCTCAGCGCACGATATTCCGATTTAGATGGTGCACGTAAGCTGCGGGAAGAAGCACGGCAGGTGTTCGAGAACACTGAAGTTGCGAGTGATTTAATGACGATAGAAGTTGGATATAGAGATAAAGAATAACGTGCGAATCGAAAAATGTAAAATCACGCCTCCAAAAAGATCCTTTGACAGGGAGTGGGGAGAGTAAGCCCCCTTCTGTTTCGGCAGCATTTATCTTCGCGCCTTCCTCAGGCTTGCACCCACGAGGTTGGTCGTTCCATCCGCAACCATACGAATTCATCCTTTCGGAATCATCACGTTGGTATGGCACGGTATCGTTTCTATACCAGAGCCAAGACTCTCGCCTTACGCCCTCTCGGCGTTCGTGTTGTATGTATCCTCCTTATGGTGGGGGGACTTTCCTCAGCCTTCTCAGTAAAGAAGACCGGCAGCTGCCCTTCCTCTCTCCCGTATGTATAATTCTCTTTATTCTATTACTACATATATTTTTTGGCGACACAGGCAGTATGTAGTTTCACAATGAATGCTTCACCCTGCGCCCTCTTCTGTTTCTCCTCCACTCCCGATCTCTTCCCCTTCGTGTGTTCTCGCTGCTATTAAACATCCCCTTGCAACCGAATACAACGGCTCTTTAGCAAGTCTTATCTTCGATATATCAATTTGGAGCTCCGCCTCTCTCAATTTCCGCTCGAACATCTTTAAAAATCCATCTGGCAAAGTGCTTCCTCCTGCGAGCGCAACCGGAAATTCCACTTTTGGCGGTGTTACCTCCGCAAGCTTCCTGTTCAGGTTCTTTATCACATACGTCATCAACGCATCGTAATAAATGGAGAGCGCACCATCAGCACTTCCATATTCGACTTCCAGCCCCAATTTAAAGCCTTTTTCCTTCGTTGCACATACGTGCTCCTTTGGCAACCCTGTCGTAATTGAAACCTGCTCGTCAATCCAATCCCCTCCTCTGCCTATACTGAATGACATCACGGGCGTGGCTAAATAGGCGAGCGTTACGTTTGTGAGACCCGCACCCATGCTTATCCCCAATCCAGTGAAGTTGTAATCCGAAAGTTCTGAATAAATCACGCCCAAACCCTCGTCAATCACGTGCGTTTCATAAGCCATTCTCCTTGCCAGCGCTTCCATCATCTTCTTGTGATACAAAGGGTTCATATCTAAATCTATCGGTTCGCCTGGCGATGAAATGCACAGTACCTCGTTTCGATAGCCTGGCTCTCCTAAAACACGCTCCACTATCAGCTTTATCATGGGTATTGCATCCTTCTCCTTAGGACTTATTATACCATATCTCATCGGTCTTCTCGCATCTTTTCCAAATATCGTTGCGAATTTAAAGGCATCCTCACCCAATACGTAAATCCGCTCGTCCCTCTCGATGTAAAGTACCTTTGCACTGTCCAACATCGTCTCCGTCAGGTCGCTCGAATCGAGTTCCAGAAATGCATTCCGCTGCTGCGTAAAAACCACATCTTCTTCCTCTCTTTCCGAACAAATTATGTTCATGGTTCCTATATCAAGACCTTTTGCCATTTTTTATCTCCCCTTATTTCTATACCCATCTCATAGTATTAAAAGTTTCTGATTCGATTTCGATTCACCTATTTCTCGTAACTCTGATAGACGAATAAAACTTTTTCATTTCATCCTTAATTTCCTCCTTAATTTTTCCAAATCGTCCCTTCTGAACCGCTCCCTTTCTTAAAATCTCCCCCAGATTCCTTGATACACTTTCAACCTCCACAGAACCCGATTTCATCCTCTCTCCAGGGTTTATCGTCTTTCTCAAGCTTTTTGCTTCTCCTATATCGTCTTTTACCTTAGTGATATTACCTCGTGTTTCGCGAAAAGTCTTCCCCAATTTCACTTCCTCAACACCTGGCTCTTTAAATTTCAGTTCACTGGCAGAAAGCTCTATGCTTTTCCTCGTTGCTTCTTCTATGTCCCGCTCTATCTCTTCATCGGTATATATTTTTATCTCCCTTTCCCTCCCCACCACAGCCTCGGGTTTACCCTCAATCATCCAGAGAATTACGTTCGCAAACGCATTTCCCAATAGCGCCAGAAATCCAGCGATGTAAAGAGTGAGAACATAGCTTATAAGCGGATAAAACCAGTTGTGCGGATAATTGGATGTAAAGATGAGAAGCGCAAGCAATGATATAAACGCACTCGCACCCACAATATAATACCCGTATCGCGTCTGCTTCATCATCATATTTATACCCGTTAAAATCAGCGTGGTTCCAACGCCCGTGGAAATAACGGAAAGAATGATTTTTTCCGGCTCGGACCCATAGTGTATCCTGGAAATCGTAATAAATGCGGTACCTACAGCTAAGAGCGCAATGCCTGCCGCAAAAGTCACCGAACCCACATAATAAATCAATGCACCTCGCTGTAATATTCCAGGTGAGCTTGTGTTATCCATTATAACAAATAATTTTTTATTTGTATTTATAAAGCCTATGCGCTTACCCAAGCAAGACAGAACATAATCTCCCCAGATAAAAAGTGAAAAAAAGCAGGGTGGGAAAAAATTACAGAGTATTTTGATTCACTCCTCTTTCTATTCCATCCCTTATATACTTTTGGGATATATTTCGATGTTCTTGGGGTTTTTTCAAAATCCTCTACAAGTTTCACCGGACAAATGGAATAATACCTCCGAGGCCTCCACCATTACCGTGAGCAACGCTCTCTTTCCGCTCTTCGTATATCCCGCCGAACGTCCAGCTCGGCTCCACGCCGGTCAATATTGCCGTCACCTTCGCCTTTCCATTGTAATTCTCATTTATCCTTGCTCCCCATATCACGTTTGCATTGGGATCTAAGTCGTAGGTAAGTAACTCTACGATATCGGTTGTCTCCTTCATCGTGAGGTCGGAGCCTCCGGTCACGTGTATAAGAGCACCCTTTGCGCCTCTATACTCAGCATCCAATAGCGGATGACAGAGCGCATCTTCTACAACCGCCTCGGGCTTGTTCTCCGATTTTGCCGTCTCACCGACAAGCATCACGGCAACACCGCCTGCCTCCATCACTGCCTTGAGGTCCGCGAAGTCGAGGTTGACCAAAGAAGGTTGTGTTATCGTCTCTGTTATGCCCTGTATCGTCTCAGCGATCAACATATCCATCGTCCTAAAAGCGTCATTCACCGGAAGATTGCCTGCATATTTTATCAACTTGTCGTTTTCCAACACTATAACCGTGTCCGTAGCCTCTCTCAACAGGTCGATCCCTTCCGCAGCTCTTTTTCTTCTTATCCGCTCCGCTTCAAAAGGATACGAGACCATCGCTACTACGATTGCACCTTCTTCCTTTGCTATGTCAGCAATAACAGGTGCAGCGCCCGTGCCTGTGCCACCACCCATTCCGGCGGTGAGGAACACGAAGTTTTTATTGCTTAACAAACTCCGAAGCTCATCCCTGTCCAATTCCGCGGCTTTTCTACCTATATCGGGAGAGCCTCCTGCTCCTAATCCCTTGGTAAGCGACTTTCCTATCAACACCTTCTGTTCACATTTTATCGAATCCAGGTGCAACTTGTCCGTGTTTATAGCAATTCTACTCACGCCATTTAACCCGCCCATGTACTCCAATCTACTCATAGAATTGTTACCTGCCCCACCGATACCAACTATCGCAATCTGTGGTACTCCAAATAAATCATCCTCTGTTGGCCCACTTAGTACATCTCGAGAGTATCCTAACATATCCCCCATCTTATCCCCCTTTTCTTTTTCGCTATTTTCCCACATGGTTGTAATCATCTTCTTAAGAAGGAGGGGTTATATAAACTTTTCGGTCGGAAAGTACTTTGCTACTAAATCAAAAAAACTCACGAATAGGTGCAGGAAACTCATTCAAGCATTCAGGTCCGCTAAAATGCGCTATTCGTGTTCATGACATGTATAGTCTAAAATTTCCGATCCCGGCAAACGTGCAGTGAACCTTTACAGCGAAGAAAGGCGTTTACGCTATTACCTGCATCCTCGATACCGTAATAGAAGGAGAAACGACATTATAAATCTGCCGTGTATCGTCCCCGATCATTTCTATATGTTTCAATACCTCTTGCATGTTCCCTGCGATCATCACGTGCTTAACAGGAAACAAATCACCTTTTTTAATGCCAAAAGCATTCTGTGCAACGACGGAGAAATCTCCGGATGCTCTTGAAGCGGTGTGTGCACCTATCACATCGCTTATGAATAAGCCCTCCCGTATATCGCTGATTATCTCTTCTTTAGACGCTCTACCTTCCCCTTCTCCTTTTATTATGAAATTCGTTGCCCCTGGGGATGGCAAACTGTCGAAGCTTCGTAGAGCGTTACCTGTGCTTTCTACACGGTCTTTATTAGCGGTGTAAGAATCGTATAGATAATTCGTGAGCACGCCTTTTTCCACTATGGTTGTAGGTTGGGAAAGAACACCTTCACCATCCATCTTTCTGCTGTTCACCCCTAACGGCATCGTGCCATCGTCCACAATAGTAAGAATTTCAGAAGCTATCGCCGTTCCTTTTTTGCCATGATAGGGTGATTGTTTTCGCTGCACATTCTCGGCGCTCAGTTGTGGAATTACAGTGTACGCGAGAAGGCTCTGCACTGCTTTGGGAGAGAAAACGACAGGAAGCTGCTTCGTTTTTAGCTGCTTGCCTCTCAAGCTATCCACAGCTATCTTCACTGCCTCGTGGCCTATCCATCCAAAGTCCATATCACCGAGCATTCTGCTTACCTTACTCTCGTATCCCGATATCTCCTCACTGCTGCGATCTTCACTTGCCACAACCGCTATTCCTGCGGAGACGTACGTGCCTTCATCATGGGTTTCGATGCCTTCGGAATTTAGAATGAAAGTTTCATCAAAAGCTACAGCAAAGCTCCCTTCTGTTGGTGTGCATCGAACACCTTTTTTCAACTTATGCTCTTTCATGCCTGTTAGCATCTCTTTGCAGTACTCTATCGCATCCTCGCTACCGCCCTCAACGCCAAGAAGGGCAACTATTCGTTGATCAAATGTTTTTTCGGGTTCCTTGTAGCCATGCTTTGACGTTCCTGCCATAGGTGCTGGTAAGCCAGCAAAATACGTATCTTGCTCTGATACCCGCGCTTGTTTTAGTGCATGCACCACACATTTATCTATTTTTCCTTTTTCCAAAGCGGTAGTGTGTGAAAATCCTATCTTATTAGATATTACAACGCGCACGCCGATACCAGTGCTTTTGATATGCTTTACCTTCTTCACTTCCTCGCGTTCCAGCTCGATGCTTAACACATCGCTCTGTTCTCCATAAATCTCTACCTGATCGCAGCGTTCTAACGCCATTTTCAGTCCTTTATGCATAAAGTCGAGCATTTCCTTTTCCTCCTGCTTTTATAGGGGTCAACCAAGTCACGCCAGTGCACGTTCGCGGGTATCCATGACGGTTTTATAACGTTCTTAAACTATTTTAATCTCGTTACCTAACATATTAGAGTGGAAGATTATATTAAAACATCATGCTAAAACCAGTAAAAGAAGGCGAACTTGTGCATTTGATAGACAGAAAAGGTAAAAGCTATCATATTTTATTGAAATCGGGGTCCTCTTTCTCTTTTAGACATGGAACAGTTTCACATGATACGATAATAGGATTGGAGGACGGAAGCGTTGTGAAGTCGAATTACGGTGAGAAGTTCTTTGTCATCCGGCCTACGCTGGCAGAATATATCGCAAAGATGCGGAAAGGGTCGCAGATAATCTATCCTAAGGACATTGCTGCTATTTTAATGCTTGCTGACATATTTCCAGGTGCAACGGTTTTAGAGGCGGGGATAGGTTCTGGAGCGCTTACGATGGCGTTGCTGCGTGCGGTGGGCGCGGATGGGAGAGTAATCTCTTATGAACGGAGAAAGGAATTCTTGAAGATCGCACGCAACAATATCGAAACGTTCTTCGACACGGTGGAGAGTGCGGGAAAAGAGTGTTCCGGGGAGCTGATAGTGAAGGAGAAGGACGTTTATGAGGGGATAGAGGATAAAGAAGTGGACAGAATACTACTGGACCTTCAAGAGCCGTGGAGAGCGTTGAAACATGTAGAAGAATCGCTTAGAAACGGTGGAATCCTCCTTTGCTTCAACCCCACAGTGCTGCAGATCTACAAGCTTTCAAAACGGTTAGAGTTGAAATACACGCAAAGCTTTCGCGTTACGGGTATTTATGAGGTTGGTATGCGAGGCTGGGAGGTAAAAGGGAGAAGCATACGTCCGGAACATAGAATGGTTGCTCATACAGGATTTATTTTTGTGGCGAGGAAATGCTCTCCTGCGGAGTGAAAACTGTTGTAAACGTGCTCTTTTAGCCCGGTTACGCTGGCAGAAAAGAACAAATGACTTTTACATGAGCAATCAGTGCATCCGAAATGCGCAACGGAATCCAGGTGCATGCTCATGTTCGCAGCTATTTCACATTCTTTCCGCTCCTCTGTTTCTGCACATACCACCTCCCTTACTTCTACCGCGGGATTCGCGAGGAGATAATCTATATGCCAATGTAACTTTTTATTATCGCCAACGTCGCGCAGGTGCCTTCCTATCCTTCGCTCTAATCCGGAAAGTGCAGAGCCGACGTACGCGTAAAATCCTTTTTTAAACGCTATACATCTTGTTTTGCCTATTTTTTCTTCTGCATCTGCATGGTTTTCTATGATGAGCACGTAGGTGCCTTTCATTTGTTCGTTTACTCCACTTATCTAACCTTATTGTATTTTTAACATCTATTACAAGAACAAGACATAGGATACAGAGTCACATGGCAATGAGGAAAGAGCGAATAGAAGCATTAAAGCGGAAGAAAAATGCGATTATTTTAGCTCATAACTACCAGAGAGCAGAGGTTCAGGACATCGCGGAGTTCGTTGGGGACTCTTTAGAGCTTGCGAGAATAGCGATGGATACGACTGCGGATTTAATTATCTTTTGCGGCGTTGATTTCATGGCGGAGACCGCTGCGATATTAAATCCACATAAAAAAGTTATTATTCCTGATGTCTGTGCGATATGCCCGATGGCGCAGCAATTGCCACAGGAAGTTCTGCGTGCGGCAAAGAGTGAGCATCCCGATGCCGAAGTGGTCCTTTATGTGAACACACTTGCAGAAAGCAAGGCACTTGCCGACTGCATTTGCACCTCTGCGAACGCTCAGGAAATAGTTCGGGCAATGGATGCTCCCACCATATTATTTGGCCCTGATCGCAACTTGGCATATCATGCGCAGAAGGGAACGTCAAAAACGATTATTCCTGTGCCTGAACATGGAAATTGCCCGTCACATCATCAAATCACGCTTGAAGACCTGCAGGAAGCGAAAGACGCGCATCCAAATGCGAGAATCATGGTACATCCGGAATGCATTCCTGAAGTCCAGGACAGAGCGGATTACATCGCGTCAACCAGTGGCATGGTGAAGATTTGCAAGGCAGTGGAGGACGAAGAATTTCTAATCGGCACTGAGATCGGACTACTGCATCGGCTCGAAAAGGAAGCACCAGGGAACAAATTTTATCCCCTCTCTAACACTGCGGTCTGCCCACAGATGAAAATGATCACATTAGAGAAGATAGAAGCAGCATTGGAGCACGAGCAGCCCGAAGTCGTTATTCCACCGGGAATCATGGAGAAGGCGAGGAAGCCCATCGAGCGGATGCTCGCTTTATCTGTCTAAACACACCTTTTAAAAGTGGGTGGAGTTTAACTGAACTAATTTGGATGGGAGAGGGTTGATAAGTCAAACCTTTTAGAAAAAGGTTTAATCCAAAACGCTGCGCGAAAATATAGGTTTCTTTGATCCAACTTTCTTTGTGAAAGAAAGTTTGATGTCTGGCCCCTTATAAAGTAAAGTGTTTCAACGCTGCCACAACCGTCTCATTCTGATCCTGCGTACCTACGCTGATTCGGATAAGCGAATCGCCCGCACCTCTAAATGAAGAGCAATCGCGCACGGTTATCCCGTTCTTCAACAACGCATCAAATACCGCATACGATTTCTTGGGTGAAACATCCACGAGCACGAAATTAGCCTCTGAAGGATATACTTTGAATACTCCTTGCAGATTCTCTATGAGGTACTGTCTTCCTTCTTTGACCAACCCGATACTTTTACGTAAGTGTTCTTTATCCTTTAACGCAGCAACCGCTGCGGTTAGCGCGACATTGTTAACGGTGAAAGGTAGTGAAACTTTTTTATAAATGCTCGCCAGCCATCCTGGTAGTACAGCATAGCCAACCCGCAGCCCGGCAAGCCCAAACGCCTTTGAAAAGGTTCGCAATACCAGCACATTTTCATATTCGTTCACTACCTTTACCAGCGACTTTTCGGCAAATTCCACGTATGCTTCGTCAATCGCAATCATCAACTTAGGTACGGATTCGGCAAGCGTACGCACGTTATCTCCGGTTATGCCGTTACCGGTAGGATTATTCGGCGATGCGAGGAAAATCATGCGTGTTTTGTCGTTACAGGTAGAAATCATGTCAACGGCGGGTAGGTCATAATTAGCGGCGGGATTGCGTGATAAATAAACGGGCGTTGCGTCCGCTATTTTCACCAACGATTCATAGAGCGAAAACGTCGGAATAGGGATAATCACTTCATCGCCCTTGTCAACGAAGATCTTGACAAGCGTGTCTAAAACGCCATCTATGCCTGCACCGATAACGATATTTTTAACGTCAACGCCAACATACCGTGCAATCTCATCTTTAAGCGCTTCCTCATTTTTTTCCCACGGATACACGCCCAGCTCCAAACCACCTGCTTCTAATTGTCCAACGATAGCGCGTACTACCTCGGGGCTGGCGCCTAACGGGTTTTCATTGGAACTCAGCTTTATCGCTCCCTTTACCAATTTACCCGGCTTGTATTCTTCTATCTCTTCCACCGATGACCGTACGGATACACGCATTCTGATAGTCATTAAGAGCTAAGAATAGATATAGCAAGTTTATTAAGAAGTAGGTTATGGAATTGAATGGAAAAAATGAAGAAAAACTTCTTTAATCTCGCCTTCCGGATCCTGACTTGTATTGCGATATTCATAGTTGTAACCTTCTTTGTTGCATGGTTACTCGAGAGCCGAATTTTCTGTTCACTTTTTATCGGCATCCCAGTGGGTATCATCAGTGCAATGGTAGCATTTGCGATTATGACACGGTATCACGCCAAAAAATAGTACATGCCAATCGTCTACGGCCACAATCACTGTTTTTGCTTCTTCTTTCTAAACAACGATGGTAACGGGACGACGTAGGTGCCGTTCTCCTTTATCCTCAGTACGATCTCCTTTCGCTCTAACAATTTATCCAGATTGAGTTCGTATACGCCCGGACTCAAAATCCTCAAGCTTTCTATCCGCTCTCCCTCTATCGGCTCTCGTTCCTCTACTTCTATCCGATCCACCAACTCCGCGGCGCTTATATCCTCTCCATCCTTTAAATAAAGAAAAAGCTTGCCACCACACGCTGGGCAGCCCTTCAACATCGCTTCTGTTATTCTTTCAAATTTCTTCCCGCATTTCAGACACTTATGCATCTTCTTCCATCTTAGTTACTTAGATCAGACCGCGGAAACGACTGCGCTTATCAAGTCCTTATCCTTCTTTATCGTGCGCATCACCTTCGCAGGCCCGATCACGGTGAGTCGCGGCTTTCTCCTCAGATTAAAAAAACTCCGCTTTGCCTGATAGCCACTTATCTCTATGCCAGGGAAATCGTCGCTTACCTCCGTCATGGTGAGCTCTATGAGCTTCATCTGCTCTTCCGATGTCAGACCGCCCTCTAATATCACGATATTACCAGACTTCACGCCATCAAGTATAAATCTCAGCTTCTCCGTCGAGCCCATCGAATTTATTTTATCTTCAGATATCAGATCCATCTTTATTTCCATCGTTTAACTCCCCCCATTAGCTCAAAACCTTCCATTTCACCTGAACCTCCTCGTCATTTCCCTATACAACTCACCCATATTATCTCCTTTTAATGCCGATATGGGTATGACCGTGTGCTGAGGAAACGCATCTGCTATCCTCTGTGGTGCCGCCTCCGCGAGGTCCATTTTATTCGCAACAACGATCATCGGGATGCTCCGTGCTTCTAAATTACCGATGATCACAATGTTCGTTTGCGTATACGGATCTTCGGTTGCATCCATCAAGAGCAGAACGCCATCAATATCATCGAGCCATTTTATCGCCTCTATAACGCCTTCCGTCGCCTCTTTCGCCCTCTTTTTCGCTTCCTTCTCTTCTAACCCGAAAGCCATAAAATCGTGAAAATCTATCTTCGTCGCTAATCCAGGCGTATCAACGATATCAAGCTTCAATTTTGATTTCCCTGCTCGCGGCTTTTGCTCTGTGGTTGATGTTACGTTTGAGTCAGGGTTTGCGTTAAGGTACGGGTTCTGCTCGGACTTCGATTTCAAATCTATGAGTACCCCTTCCCTTCTGACTGCTCGTCGCGTCTCATGAGGGACCTCAGTGGACACTCCAATATCCTCGTTCTCATCCACAAACGTATGGATTATTCTATTCGCCAACGTGGTCTTCCCTGCATTCGGCGGCCCGTAGATGCCTATCTTTGCCGTTACCTTCCTGAAAAACAAAGCTCTTAGCAGCCGTGATAAAATGCCCTTCCTCCTTTTCCTCAACTTCATCTCTTCTACCTTCCTTCTTCTCTATACCTATAATAGTACTTTTTACTCGAAGATACGCGTAAACTTAATATTACTATATCTCTTTGCTCTTCATAATACTCACATTCAATTTAAATCTTTCGCAAAGGCGTTGGGGAAAAACCTGAGAAAGGGCAAAATAAGGGAGGTCGCCGAGCCGAAGAGGAGAAAAAGTTGAATAAACCAGGAGAACCGGAAGAAGTAATACGCGTGCGTATTCCGCAGAAAAGGAAGAGAGAAGTGTTGGGGATAGTAGATAAGATGTTAGGAGGGCGACGAGTAACAGTCCAGTGCCTAGATGGAGTTGAACGGATGGGGCGAATCCCTGGTAGGTTGAAGCGGAGGCAATGGGTTGCCGTTGGTGATGTGGTAATAGTTGTTCCTTGGGACTTTCAGGATGAAAAGGGCGAGGTTGTCTACCGATATAAGCGACCACAAGTAGAATGGCTGAGAAAGAAGGGCTATTTGAAATAGAAAAGTGGGTGAGCGATCGGCAATTACCCAAAGGTAAGCGCAGGAAAAAGGATTATCGCGATCGAAAAACAGAGCAATACGTCTTCGACATCCCTACGTTGGAAACGCTGTATAAGTTCTCAAATAAAGGGATAATAACCGCGTTGGGTGGCCCTATAAGTAGGGGCAAGGAATCTGTTATCTTTCATGCGTTAGGCGCTGAAGAAGAGGAACTGGCGATAAAGATATATAAAATAAGCACCGCCAACTTCAATGCCATGCTTGATTATATTATTGGCGACCCACGATTTAAAAATATAAAGAAAGATCACAGGAGCATCATATTCGCATGGGCTCGTAAGGAGTTCAGGAATCTCAAACGGGCTTTTGATGCCGGTGTTCTGGTCCCCCAGCCGATTGTCTGCGATAAAAACGTGCTGATAATGGCGTTTATAGGAAAAGAAGGAATAGCAGCGCCACGATTGAAGGACATTCCGGTAGACATCCTCAAAGATGATTTTGAACCCGAAGAGCTCTTTCTGCGTATCATTACCTCTGTAAAAACCTTGTATGAGAAAGGAAAGCTGGTGCATGCAGATCTCAGTGAGTACAATATCGTGATGAAAGGCTATGTGGAGCGTGAATTTGAAACAACCGCAAACACTGGCGCAGAAATTGAAATAGAGCCGATATTGATAGATATGGGGCAATCCCTGCTTTTAGGCCATTCTCATGCCGATAAGTTTCTCCAGAGGGACGTGAGAAATATCGTTATATACTTCAATAAACTTGGTCTAAATCACTCAGAAGATGAAATAATGCGGATGGTGAAGGGCTAATGATGACCCAGCACGTTAAGATTCCTCATGATAGAATAGGTGTACTCATCGGTCATAATGGATTCGTAAAAGACGATATAGAGAAGAAATCGGAGAGTACGATAACCGTAGATAGTACTGAAGGAGAAGTGCGTATAGAAAGCATAGAGGGCGGAGACCCAGTAAAAACGCTACGAGTGGCTGAGGTGGTAAAGGCGATTGGCAGGGGGTTTTCTCCAGAAAGTGCTTTTAAACTACTTGATGACGATTTACTACTCTTTGAAGTAATTTCACTCTCTCATCTCTCTCCAAAGACCTTAAACCGGGTGAAAGGACGTGTAATAGGGCGAAATGGAAAAACGAGACAGACTATAGAGAACCTGGCAGACGTTAAAATCTCGGTTTACGGGAAGACTATAAGCTTGATTGGGTATGCACATCAGATACGAAGTGCGCATGAAGCAATAGCGATGCTGATACACGGTTCACATCATAGCTCGGTATATAATCTCTTGGAGAGGAAGCGGAGAGCTGAGGAAGAATGGTGAGGTGATGGTGAATACCTGCAATTACAGCGAGCGAATACCTAAGAATCATCTGTGTAGTGTAGCAAAATTCATAAGTCATAATTTTTAATTAATTTAATATCTATCTATCTAACTGAAAGATGGAAGAGGCGCGAGGATACGAGGAAGAGCGGAAGCGGCTGGTTGAACTTCTCTGGAGGCAAGGTGTAAGTGAAGGTGTTTTAAAAGCAATGATGCGTGTCAAAAGGCACCTTTTTGTACCTCCTCCTATCATTGACCAGGCATACGGCGATTATCCGTTGCCTATCGGAGAAGGACAAACGATAAGCGCACCACACATGGTTGCGATGATGTGCGATCACTTAGAGCTCAAAAAGGGCGATAAAGTGCTTGAAATTGGCGCAGGGTCCGGGTACCATGCCGCGGTTATTGCTGAGATGATTGGCGATGAAGGGCATGTTTATTCCGTAGAAAGGATCAAGTGGCTGGTTGAGTTTTCGAAGGAGAACTTGAAGCATGCAGGATATAAGAATGTGACAGTGATACTCAGTGACGGAACCCTTGGACAGTCCGAACATGCGCCATACGACAAAATAAGTGTGACCTGCGCTGCTCCTGATGTGCCGCCGCCGTTACTTGAGCAGTTAAAAACCGGTGGAAAAATGGTTATACCTATCGGAAAATACCAGCAAGTGTTGTATTTGGTGGAGAAGAAAAACGGAGTAGAGCGGGAACGAAAATGCGATGTTGTTTTCGTGCCTTTGTTAGGAAGATATGGCTTCAAGACGGATTAACAGGAGTAAAGAAAATCACATGAACGAACACATGCTCTCACCGGCAAGCGGTAAAATATTAAGAATCGGAGAAGA
Organism: Methanosarcinales archaeon; assembly: GCA_030611045.1. Taxonomy (GTDB): domain Archaea; phylum Halobacteriota; class Syntropharchaeia; order Alkanophagales; family Methanospirareceae; genus JACGMN01. Next base: position 30,468 of record JAUWQN010000006.1, on the reverse strand, counting down.
AAGCAGAACGATCACCATATTTATGCATCTTCATAATGTGCATATCACTACCGCGCCATTAGACGGCGTGGTGAAAAAAATAACACCTGAAAAGGGATTATTTAAGCCAGCTTTCTTCCGCAGCAGCGATTTCAACACGAAAAATACCATAGAACTGAGCACAGAATATGGCGATATAACAGTAGTGCAAATAGCGGGTTTTTTTACACGGAAAATAATCTGCGAAGTTGAAGACGGGCAGGAAATAAGGAAAGGTGAACGGATAGGTAAGATTTGTTTTGGCTCTCGTGTGGATATAAGCATCCCCTGCGGGTTCGAGATACTGGTGGAAGAAGGTGCCCGCGTTAAATGCAGGAAAACGATTATAGCTTCTTTTAAGTAAGTCAAAACCATAAATTACACAATTATAGCGAAAATAAAAAAAGAAATAGTGGGTTGTGGCTTTTTCAAACCACAACCATTTATTTTTTGTCTATTATAGCCCAATTGTGGTATAGAATGTCTCTATGCTGGGTAAGGCGTGACAGACATCACCAAAAGGCACGTTCGTACCAAACATTACTGTTCGTCCCATAACCTCACCGCTGAACACGACGATGAACAGAACAATTGCTATCATCGAAGCTGTTGCCATGCTCTTATTCCTCAGTGGCAATGCAAGTGCTATGGTGCATAAGAGAGCCAGTCCAACGCCTATTACCCATCGTGCCATGTATAGCGTAGAGTATTCGCCCGACAACATGCTTGTTAGCGTTTCCTGTTGCGCAACTTGTGCATATTCTGTCTCCGCGACTTGTAGCATGCCGGTATTCAGACAAAGTCCTACGGCAAGCACGATGATCATCACAAGCGCGGTTCCCACTGTAATCCAGAGCATCTGTGCTAAAGGCTCGTCTCCCTCTTTTTTCAGCATATATTTCACTGAAAGAACTGCTGCTACTGCCGTTACGCCTGCAAGCAGAGCGGTAACGTAGAAGAACAGTATCGTCGTTGGATGATTCAAAGAGGGGAGTGTGTACATCATGTATGCAGCCGCACTTATATAGGGGAACACAAGTCCCACCACTGCAGCTAAGACTCCAACAGGCTTCCTGAGCGGCATTAGCTTCCCTACTATCGCAGGTATCACTGGGAATCCTTTGAGACTACCGTATTCCGGCTCTAATATCCACATCGCGGTATACACCACTGCTAAGGTGACAAAAATCGTAAGCAACAGTACTTCTTGACTCAGCAATGATGCACTCACGTTTTTAGTCATCGTTATCATCGCTAAGATCGGTCGTGCCTCGTGTGAAAGTATACCAATCAAGCCGATAGCGGCAACCGGGACACAGATCCATGCCCCGGTCTCAAAGAACTTCGCATCCTCTTTACTCTTCGCAAGGAAGTCGGCGATAAGCATTGCTATCAACGCACCCACTGACATCTGAGTGAACACCGTGAAGACCACGTATGCTGTAACTGCACTACTCATTGTTACCTATCCCTCCTTTACACCCGCTCTTGCCAAGCAATTATGTTCCGAGCCTTCGCTTCTCTATACTGTGGCAATATCTCGTTTATATCTCCTCCGAGACGGCACTTTGTCGAGCAGAACTGTGCACACTTCGGCTGTGGCGATTTCAGTGTGGCTCCCGGCACGAAAGGCGTCACGCATAACGTGCACTTGTCCATTATCCCCTCGTATTCCGCGGCCGCACCATGCAGATCATGTGGATACTGTGGCGCGCCAAACGGGCATGCCCAACCGCAATATCCGCAGCCTATGCACTTGTCCTTATCCACCAGAACTACACCGTCCGCTCGCTGTTCGATCGCCTTCACTGGACATGCAGCCTCACAGGGTGGATTCGTGCAGTGCATACAGGAGACTGGTATATTCCTCTCGCCGGGTACGCCCTCGTTAATTGTCACTATCTTCACTCTGGCGGTTCCATGTGGTACCTTGTTCGTATCTTTGCAGATGGCAAAACACCCTCCGCAGTTTATGCATTTCTCAATCACGTTCAGGAATTTATACGTCGTCATTTTTCTTTCTCATTGCCTCCTAAAACTTGTACACCTTACACTGGCATGCCTTTGTCTCTTGCATGTTCGATGTCCTGTCGTATCCGTCCACACATATTATGTTGACCGAATCACCGAGTGCGAGTTCACAGGTTCCTTCCGGCCATCTGTCCGCATAGGACTCGCCTTCAAACCAGCCTGCCCAGTGGTATGGCATGAATACTGTCTGGTCGTTCACACGCTCCGTCACATACGCTCTCACCTTGCACCGTCCTCTCAGCGTCTCTACCCATACGTAGTCCCAATGTTTGACACCTATGCTTCCAGCAGTTTTTGGATTTATCTCTGCATACATCTCCGGCTGAAGCTCCACAAGGTAATGACATGACCTCGTCTCTGCGCCGCCACCCATGTGCTCTACCTGTCTTCCCGTGGTAAGTATGAGTGGGAAGCCCTCATTCACCAGATTCTTCCGTTCCTGCTGTATCGTCTTATACTTGCACGGGATACGGTAATGGTCCGCAACGTCATCGTATGTCGGATATTTGTCAATCAGGTCGGGTCTCGGGCTTTCTATCGGCTCTCTGTGTGTAGGAACAAAGTCTGGCAAGTTCCATGCTCGGAATCTCATTCTTCCAGAGCCTGACGGGCAGAGGTTCTGCGCAATTATATCTTTGAAATCCTCGTCGAGTTCTGTCTTCCAGCCACCACCTGGTGTGCCATCGCTGTTCAACTCGTCGTATCCTCCCGTTGCTAACATGCTCACGCCATCATCCGAGACCGGGTTACCGGGTGTAGATTGGGCTGCGTCTTTGAATTTGGTTCTGAAATCGTTACCACCTTCTGAAATCGGGACATCATTCCTGTATAACAACGGTGTTCCCGGATGTTCATCATTCCAGCATGGCCATGGCAGTCCATAGTATTCGCCAGCACAGGGTCCGCTTTTCGCCTGGCAGTCCTCAACACCGAAATCAGCACAGTATTGCTGCTGCTTCTTTAACCGCTCCGGCGATTGCTTCATCATGATTACACGCATACCCAGGTTGAACTCTCGGGTTATATCTTCGGGGCTGTTGTACGTGAAGTGCGCACCGAACCCAAGCCGGGTTGCAAGCTCCTTCATGATCCAGTAGTCAGTCCTGCTGTCGTACATAGGCTCTACCAGCGTGTTCCTCCACTGCACCTGTCTCGCACTGTTCGAAACGCTTCCGTCTTTCTCGAAGACCGTAGATGCAGGCAGTACTATAATTCCATCAGGTCTATCCGCAAGGGATGCTGCAATCGTCGCATGTGGATCCACGCCAACAAGCAGTTCGACCTTTTCCATCGCCTGCTTCATTTTCTTCATCTCTGTGATCGAGTTCAGTGAATGGCCCCAGACGAAAGCCATCTTGACCGGATTTGGCTGATTAACCGGGAATTCATCAGTGTTGAGCACACCTTCGTACCACCGTGAATCTGTAAGTCCCTTCACGTTTATCAATGACTTGCCGTTGTGCTCCGCGAACTTCGCCTTCATCTCATCGAAGGTTACTGGCGCATGCCTGTTCCAGACACCGACCCAGTGCTTCCACGCCCCATCAGAAAGCCCATAGTAGGCTGGGAGTGAGTGGGATAAGATGCACATGTCGGTCGCGCCCTGCACATTGTCATGCCCTCTGAACGCATTACAGCCTCCACCTGGTTTGCCAACATAACCCATAAGAGCTGAGAGGCATGCAAACGACCTGATGTTATGCGTACCAACCGTATGCTGCGTAGCACCCATTGCCCAGCATATACATGCTACAGAGTCTTCACCGAGCTCAGCAGCAGGTGGGTGTGCCCAATCGTACGCGAGCTCCTTGAGAGTCTCTGCCGGAACCCAGGTGATGTCCTCCACCACTTCAGGCGTATATTTCGCCGCTTCCTCCTTGAATGCGTCAAATCCGTAACCCCTCTCCGCGATGAAGTCCTTGTTGTGCCAGTCGTTCTGGATAATCCAATTGGCCATCCCCATGATCAGTGCTATGTCTGTGCCAGATCTGAATCGTATGTACTGATCTGCCAGTGCTGCGGACTTCGTAAATCGCGGGTCTGCTACGATGAACTTTGCGCCTCTTCTCTTCGCCTCGAGGATATGCTGCATCGAGACTGGATGCGAATTGGCAGCATTTTCACCGCAGAAGAAGATCAACCCTGAGTGTCGCATGTCGTTCCACGAGTTGGTCATTGCACCAAAGCTCCAGGTGTTCGCCATCCCAAAAACGGTTGTGGAATGGCAGATCCGCGCCTGGTGGTCTACGTTATTCGTGCCGTTAAAGGCCGCAAATTTCCTGAATAAGTAGCATTCCTCGTTTGTCATTTTGGCAGAACCCATCCAGAAGATCGAGTCGGGTCCATACGTCGACTGTACTTGCTTGACCTTGTTCGCAATCTCATCCAACGCCTCGGTCCAGGAGATCTTTACCCACTTGCCCCCGACCTTCTTCATCGGGGATTTCAGCCGTGTCTCCGAGTTGATCATCTCTGCTATCGAAGTTCCCTTGGAACACATCCCACCTTGACAGACGGGATGATCGGTCCACGGCTCAAGTCCTGTACATACACCATCCTCAATTACCCCGTGGAATCCGCATCCCACAGCGCAGTGGGAACAGATAGATTTTACGAGCTTTACACCGGGAGCAGGAGCCGCACTTGCTGCAGGTACTAAGATTTCAGCTGCTGACGTACCGACACTGCTGATGCCACTAAGAGCCGCTGCAGTTCCTAAGGCAGTCAGTTTAGTGAACGTCCGCCTTGACAATCTGATACCACTACTTTTATCCATAGATTTTGTTCTTGTCGCCATTATTTCACCTCTTTCTCCTTCTATTTTTCCTCCTTAGTTGTAATTCGATACCTCTACTATATATAAAAGCTTTTCGGTTTTGACGGCTTCATTCAAAACTAAGAAAGTGCAGGGATCAAAAGATTGTCACTGCATGCTGTATGTTTCTTGAATGGCGATATACCTTACTTACCAACCACCAAAACACCGGAAGAACTCGCTATCTAAAATTTGCGCGATCTACCCGGATGGAGATATGACAACTATCTCCTTCTTCTCTCCAGCCAGATAAGCTACCGCTAATAAAAGCCGCCAACTGCAAAGATGGCTTGGCTTCATAACTCGGGGACTTGGGAGTGGGTGTAGGACTACTTGGTGTTTTAGCACCACCCCCCGTTTGTGCTGCATATTCTAAATCCCCCCTTTTGTGGTACCATTCTAAACTACTCATCAGCGTTCTCAAAAAACTTTTGCCTCTGTGGGTAAAATTGCAAATCAATTTATTTTATGATAGACTTTAAAGAGGAATATAATGCAGACTGGCTATTTGCACGAGATACTGACAACGTTTTTTCTCGGTATCAGGCTTATCGTGCCGTTACACCAACTATTGTCATTTAGAAGTTTTGGGATTGTCTGCCTGTTAAAAGACCGGCAATCTATGGAGATATGATAACTTTCTCCGCCACTCTTTCCCTTTTTATCTTTGCAATCACTTCTTGCGTGTCGAACGCTAAAGCACCGGTCAAGCAAGTATGAACACAGGCAGGGTCTAAACCTTTATCAATCCTCTGGTAGCACGCCACACACTTTTGCATCAGCCCGTCGCTTCCGTATTCAGGTACCGCAAAGGGACATGCCATTACGCAATATCCGCAACCGATACACTTGTCCTTATCGGTCAAAACAATACCATCAGCTCGTTGATATATCGCTCCCGTTGGACATGCTGCCATGCAATAGGGACGTGAGCAATGGAAGCATGCGAGCGAGAGAAATGTTCTGGACGGGTTTGGATATTTCCCCCCCTCTATTTCTGGCACTCTTCTCCATCTCACGCCTATTTCAACATCGTTTTGCTGTTTACAGGCGACTTCACATGCCTTGCAATCAATGCATCGGCCTACATCAAACAGAAATTTGTATACCATCTTTATCTATCCCTCCCTATATATCCTTACAAAGGTCTCACCCATTGGACATACCCCGCCTATTGGATCTGCACCCGCTTTGATGAAATCATTATCGTTGAGTCCCTTTCCGTACGTTAACGTGAGATCTGGTGATAGGTGTCCGAATCCGTGCAACATGAATACGGCATCAGGTCTTATTTGCTCCGTAACCTTTGCTTTTATCTTGCCTCTACTGAGCTCATTTTCAACCCAGACGTATTCTCCATTCATGATCCCCAAATCCATAGCGGTCTCTGTATTTATCCAGAGCTCGTTCTCTGAGCAAATTTCGTTCAGGTACGCATTATCAAAGGTTGCTGGATTTGCATGGGTGTGCACTGCTATATGTCCGTGCAGCAGTCTAAACATGCCACTGGGAGCTTCTTTTGGCGGCACAAACGTTGGTAATGGATCATATCCATTCGCCTCAAGCTTCTTTGAATAAAGCTCTATTTTCCCGGTGGACGTGTTTATTTTCATCCCTTCAAGCCCCTTCAGTTCTGGACTTATATCAGAAGACCAAATCGAGTTCTCTTTGAAGTAATCTTTGTCAATCCCGAGTGGCTTGAGTTGAGCATTAATGTAGTCATCCAACTCAAAGTCAAAGTAATTTCCAATCCCTATTCTCTGAGCCAGTTCCTTAAATATCCAGAACGAATGCTTTGAATCGTACATTGGCTCAACGCATTGTTGACGCAAAGCGACTTTTGGCGATTTTCCCTTGATAACCATTGGAGGGTCATCCCGTTCCAAATAGGTGCACTCCGGTAGGATAACATCAGCGTACCAGGCGGTATCGCTGGGTAAGATATCAATGGCGACCAGCAGATCGAGTTTCTTGAATGCTTCAATAATCCTATTTCTATCAGGCATTCCAAAGAGCGGATTCGAGCGATAGACTATCAAACCTTTTACCGGATATGGGTCCTCATTTATGATCGCATCGGGTAATAACTGCCAGAGCCCGTGGCTTGCGGGAACAAGTGGGTACGTGCCTGGAACACCATCCACCCGCTTAGCGGTTATCTCTGGATATGCCGGTGGTTTTATGTCTCCCAATCCCACTCCTCGCGGATAAAAGATTCCGCCCGGCTTATTTATGTTCCCCACCAACGCATTCAGAATTAATATTCCTCTACTTATCTGTGTCTCGCTTTCGTACCCCTTTGGATGCCAATTTGGATGAGCTACTGCTGGTTTGGTTGTGGCGAACTCAATCGCAATCCGTTCAATCTGCGCTGCAGGAACATCAGTAATTCCTTCCGCCCATTCCGGAGTATATTCCCCGATAAATTCTTTTAGCTCCTCAAAGCCGTAGGTGTATGTATTTATGAATTCTTCATCGTAGAGCCCTTCTCTAATAATAACATTCATCATCGCCAGGACGAAAGCCAGATCAGTTCCGGGTTTTATAGGTATCCATTCATCCGCCTTTGAAGCAGTAACCGTATACCGGGGGTCTAAATATACCAGTTTCGCTCCGCTTGTAATAGCAGCCGATAAAGCCTGAACAGAACCAGTTGCTGGCGTTTCGAACGTGTTCCTGCCGAAGAGCATGATATACTTCGCATTTGCGAAATCAACGGCATTCAGAATGTGTCCGCCCAACGTTGCGATGTCCGCGACAACTCGTGAGATTTTACAGGTTCCAAGACTCGTGAAATAATTCGGTGTTCCCAAAGCCTTCTGAAACCTTCCCACCAAAGGAACCATCCTGCTGGTGGGAAATTGTATTATGGCTATACTTTCAGGGCCATAGTTCCCTTTTATCTCATTCAGCTTTCCGGCAACGTAATCCAGCGCTTCATCCCAGGTTGCACGCTTCCACCCCCCAGCACCTCTCTCTCCAGTTCGTATAAGCGGATATTTAACCCTGTTCGGATTATATATCACCTGTTCTGCCGAGTTTCCGCGTGCGCAGAGTTTCCCTTTTGAGTGTGGTTCATTTGGATTTCCCTCTATCGATTTCACCACTCCTTCTTCACATGTCACTTTTATGCCACAGTTAAAGGGGCACATCTCGCATATACCATATACGATTCTTTCTGCTTCTGCGGGAGCCGCAATTGCGGGTTCAATCAACTTGTCAAAGTGCTCCATTGGATAAGCGCCGACATTGCTGATGCCACTCAGTGCCGCTGCCGCTCCTAAAGCTGTTAGCTTGGTAAATGTCCGCCTTGATACTCTTGCTCCACCACAACCAGTATTTGTTCGTACCTCCATTTTTTCCACCTCCTTCCTAACTACTTAACTATACGTGTGTACACTCAAATGTGAGGTGGGTATATAAACCATGATGTTTTTTAGCAAATAGTTCATATACGTGGACAAAATAAGATTTTTATAAAACGGACATAGACTGATAGGGGGGGGTATTAGCAGGCTGGTATTCTCAGCCGGAAATGGATAAAAACTAAAAAATCAAAAAAATCGTGCAATAAAACCCTCACAACGTAACCGTAAGCTCTTCCTTCAGTATCTTGAGCACGATTTCTGAATTCACCCTTTCCACACCTTTGATTTCTTTTATCTTCTCAATAACAGCCCCACATTTTCCCTGTCCAGGGCACTTAGTGATAATCATGAGGTCAAAATCACCGGTTATGTGGTAAATGCTACAACTTTCTTCTAATTTCGCTATCCCCCCCCCCACATCCTCAATACTACATCCCGGCTTGGTTTTTATCCTCGTGATCAAGGTGGCCATACCAATCTCAGATGTATTGAGAATCGTAGTATATCAACAGATAAGCCCTTTTTCGGTCAGCTTTTTCACTCTATCGCTCACCGTAGCGGTACTGATTTTTATCTTCTGCGCAATCGTCGTGAACGATTGGCGCGCATCCAACTGGAGTTCTCTCAATATCTTCTTATCTAATTCATCCATTTATCTATGTTTGAGTATTCTTTTAGTCTCTTTTACTCATCTTTATATAACATTTATTCTACACGCTATCCAACAAATCGCTGATCACTGCATCATCCAAGAAAATAAACCCTTTTGTAATCTTTGCAATGCCTTTATAGAAATCTGATAGCTTGTATTCGTATAACGCGTCGCAGTAATTCGGCATCCATTTCAATATATGGTTATCTAAAAAATCTCTTTGTAGCTTTAAGCATTCCTTCACCCTTTCTTGCGTATCCGCCGATAATGCCTCCTCGCAGAGATAGTGCATAAACTTGAGTTCAAATGTGATATGGTCTTCGATCTCTACAAACTCTCGTGATTTAACAATACCTGCTTCCCTGTAATCTTTCTTCAGCTTTACCAGTGGTTCACCACGCAACTTTCCACTCACCCACCACGACTCGTAGGGCTGCACAGGGAGCTTAAAAGGGCCTATGAACAAGAGCGTATATTCGTCTCTCAAGTCTTCATAGAGTGCATTAACCTCTTTGCCTTTGCTCTTCTTCATAAACTCTTTTAATAAACGAAAGCCCTCTGATAGCTCCGCATTTATCTCTAACGATGTCAGCTCTTGGAAACGGACCCTTCCGTTCACCAAGTCGTCTGCAAACTCCCGTGCCGGCTCTTCCACATACATTCGATACAAAAAGGCATAGAAGTCCCTTCGTGTCGCCAAAATATCTTCAATTTCGTTCATCTTATTTTTCACTCTCCAATTTTTCTAATGACCACTCAACAGCTTTTACAGGTCTGCACTTCTCACAATATCTGAGCAGCTCTAATCGTTCCTCTATGTTGAACTCACCCTCATCTTTTCCTTCTTTCAATATCTGCGCCATTCGCTCAAATGCCGATTTGGGCATAAATAATTTGCCACACTTCGCACAGGCAACAAGTTCAGCTTCGACAAGTTTTTTACTTCCTTCTTCAACCAGTTGCGAAAAATCAAGCACTCGCTTTAAATCAACCGCTTCTTCCGGGCATGCCTGCTCACACATACCGCAGGCGATACAGCTACCATAGACGAAGTTGATATTATTATCGTCTTTACTCAGGACATTTGTTGGGCACATGGTCACGCACGCGTTGCAGAGCGTGCATTTCGAATTGATAGCGACATCCGCGAACGGGAACTGCGTATTCTCCTCTATTAACGTTGGCTGCACGCCGGTTTTCATACGGAAGGTTTGCATCAATTCCAGCAGAATATCCCGTTTCGGTTTGGTAAAGTCAATTGTTCCCCGCTTCTTCTTTCTGATAGGAGATAGTTTGAGCTTATCTACGAAATCGCTAATTTCATTCGCGAAATCCGCTGCATCGAATTGGTGGGCATTATCCATCAAAAGCACTCGCTCTCCTAAACCGAAGGCTGATAAGGTCTTTTGCGCAAATGACACCGCAGATTCGATCTGTTCACGGTGACTGTTTTCGCAGCTCCATAGGATAACGCCATCGGCTCCGCGTTCAAATGCGCTGAGTATATGAGCCTCGGATACCATATCAGCGCAAGGCACGAAGAGCGGTAATACTGCAGGATACTGAATTTTCTTCCTGCCAACCGCATTTAACTTTTCAACGTTTTCCTGACCGGTGAATACTATAACTTTTGGGTGCAAATCTCCGGCTAATAAAGTTCCTATTTGAGAATACAGTAACTGGTGGGGATATTCACGTAGTTGCGGGACTGATACCGGGCATAAAGAAGCGCAGAGCCCACATCCTTGACACCGCACATCGCTGAACACCATCTTGGACCCCTCCCTTTCGATCGCCTCGTAGGGGCAGGGTAAACATAACTCACACCCAACTAATTCACCCCGTCCACTTGCACACCTTGTCAAATCTAACGCTAAATACTTCTCTTTCCCTATCTCTCCTAAATTCGAAACTACATCATGCGCTTTTCTTAGTGCATCTTCGTAATCGTCCGCTTTATAAATCCCAAAGTAGGTTGGCCATTGCCAGTCCTTATCAATCACGAGAATTTGCCCTACATGAAGCACCTCTCGGTTGTGGAACTCAATAGCACCTGTTGGGCACACTTCAATACAGTCGCCGCATTCATCACAGCCCTCGCCAATCGTGTATACTGCATCATAGCGTATCACATTTTTCGGGCACGCGTCAACGCACAGCCCGCAGGAGATGCACTTTTCTATATCTATATCTCTCTCAATCTCAACGTCAAAATCGCCGATCTCTCCCTGTATGCCTATGGGCGAGCCAATATGTATTTCGGGCTCATCACACCATTCACGAATATTCTTCGTCAGCAGATGGACGTTAGCCAGTTTAGAAAGGATCTTCGCAACTTCTACCGCTCCCTCATCCTCGTCCCCTATCACTAACACGTCATACCCCACATCCAAATCGAGCTTTTCAGGTCTTAGCAGTGACTCACTCAGCTCAGCATGGCTGATAGCAGCTTTAATCATGCTTTTCGCCTTTTCAGTCGCTTCTTTTCGACCATGCACCCAACCGCAGTGCTCTCTGAGGTTTAGGAAGAACGTATCACAGCCAAATCCAGACGTCACCCGATCAAAGATGCGGTTCTTTTCTGTGCACGCCGCTATGAGTATGCCATCAAGTTCCAATCGCCTAACGTCATCTATAACATAATCCAAGTCTCTCTGGCATAGCTGATCAACCGTCTCAACGACCTCAACTTCCTTCTTTATGCTTTTCTTGACGTTCTTAAAATCTATGTCCATGGTGCTGTTGCACGTGCATAGAAAAACTCCCAGTTTCATGTATTTCACCTTTCTCCTTGTTTTGATTCCCTGATTCCATCACAAACTACTTTCAAACTACTCATTTTTAATTATGTCGTATGTACGTAACCATCATTACACGACTATTTAGTTCCCCCTTCATTATTGTGGTGCATAACTACTTTAATCCCGTCTATTTTAATCTTACCGCAATCTAATTGAAATCCGGGTGAGGCGCTGTGCCGAACGTAATATACTCCAATCAGAAAAGGCTCTTCTATCCTATCTCACGAACTTAATCACACCGCTTCCAGGCGAAAACAGTATCCCATCGCGTTTCATCACGTCTATTATCTCCTCAACCTTGTCTCTTTCCATCCCTTCCTCCTCTGCGAGGTCAAGCACCTCATCTATTGGTATTTCCTCGCCGTAATCCTTCTCCAACTCCTTTATTATCTCCCTTATAGACCTTGCACGGTCCCTCCTGGATTTGGTTGTACCTGCGGCAACCCAATCAACGTCAAGCTTGCCCGTCTCAGGATCAACAAAAACCTGTTTCAAACAGAAAGTGACCACTCTGATCACCTGCTCTGCATCCTCAGCGGTTATTGTATCGCTTAACCGAGTTCTTGCCCGCGCCTCGCCTAACCTGATCAGCGCTTCTAACTGCCGTGCCGTTATGGGAACTGGAGCCTCCTCATCTTCATAGCCCTGCCTGCGAAGCCCGATATAGAACGCCGAAAATTTCTTCTTCGCTTCCTCACTCATTACAGGAAATACATTCCGCTTACTCCACGCCACGTATTTACGTAATAACTCTTCGGGCACCACCGGCTTCATCGCCTCCACCTGCTCCCGGAAACGCTCCTTCCCTTCCTCGTCCATCTCCCCCCCATGCTCAAACCGTGCAAGCAGTTCCCCCGCGTGATGAGTCTCTATTATATGTTCCGCAGTCTTCGTGTCCCTCTCTTCACTTGGTCGGTCAATCATGGTATAAATGAGGTCGAATCGTGACAACAGTGTCGGAGGCATATTTATCTGCTTTGAAATAGGATCATATTTGTTGAACCGTCCCCCTATAGGATTTGCAGCAGCTAACAAGGCGCATCGTGAGTTCAACCGCGCCATTATTCCTGCTTTGGCAATAGAAACCGTTTGCTGTTCCATCGCCTCATGGAGTGCATCTCTGTCCTCCTTCCTCATCTTGTCTATCTCATCCACCGCTGCTATCCCTTTGTCCGCGAGCACAAGAGCACCAGCCTCTAACGTCCATCTCCCTTCCCCAAACTCGTCTTTAACTGCGGCAGCGGTAAGGCCTGCAGCACTGCTGCTCTTCCCACCGGTATATAAGCCACGGGGTGCTAACTTCACTAAATAGGTGAGCAATTGACTCTTTGCAACGCCAGGATCACCAACGAGAAGCACGTGTATATCTCCTCGTACCCTTGACTTATCAGGCAGCTCCTTTGGGACACCAGAGAATAATTGGAGAATCATTGCCTCTTTTATCTCCTCGTAGCCGTATATAGAGGGTGAAATACTTTTTATGAGCTTCTCATATACATCTGGCTGATCCTTCAACTCCATTATTGCACGCTCATCCTCGTCCGTTATCTCAATCTCTTCGAACACCTCCTCTTTGAGCTCCAGCGAATTGCCATCGAGATAAATATCGAAGAAGAGCTTCTTCCCAAACTGCGTTACCCGCTGATACGACCTGAGAATACCGGTGACAATTACTCGATCGCCTGGAGCTACTTCGCCTGAGATGTCGTCTTCCAGATTAACGTCTAATGCTTGCGGTAATTCACCGCCCCTTAATTCCTCCGGTGACTCTTGTAACCGTACCTTTTGCGCGTTTGCGAATTTTGACTTATCCACCCTTAATAAGAATCGCTGTACCTTTCTCCCGCATCCGCCATCCTCTTGTGGGCATTCGTAAGGTTCTTTGAATTGGCTCCCAGCTTGCGCCATCGGAAAGATATGGTGGCAAAAAGGGCATTCAAATGCCGCCTCGACTATTCTCGGCCTCACCTCGGTCGCTTTTGTGACCAACCCTTCTATGCTTACCAGCTTACCGATATCGTTGCTTCTAATATCCCTTATCTTCACCTTTCTCGGAAGCTTTATTACACGCAGATTAGCTTCGTCGAGAGTAACACCGGTAGGAATATCCATCTCCCGTAAAGTCCGTGTTGCGGATTCAAGTATTACATCTGGATCATCCAAAAGCATATCTGCAATAGTAGAGTCATATATATCCATCTCAGAGAATTTAACGAGCAAACTACGTTTTTCAGGATAAGAATTCGAGAGTTCTATGATTTCGTCCCAATAATACCGCTTCAAAAAGCCCTCCCATTTCTCCGTCACCAGGTCTTGCATCATTTTATCTCTGTATCTGAATGAATGAACCTGTTACTTCATTGTATTTATATTAGCATTAGCATTTGTACCCATCGTAGTATACTTCAAAGATACTTTTAAAATCGGGAATAAATAAGAAGGATGGAAGGTAAAAAAGGAGAGGGAATGTTAAGCTTAGCAGTCGTCTTTGATGGTGCTGGCGTTATATATGCGCCCTTCAGGATTATAAAAGACATGGAGAGGGGGGTGACAAAGCGCAGCAGGGTCTCGGGAATAACGTGTACAGACCGGCTTGGAAGTGGTGCGATGGTGGTTTTGAAGACACGCTACGAAGAAACGATGGAGAAAGAAGACCCCTCTAATTTTTTATCCTATTTAATGAAGGCGAAAAAAATCGAAAGTAAGGTTATATATAAAAGAGAAGGAGTGAGCGATGAGGAAGTGCTGGGTGCAATTTTGAGGGATAAAAGCGTCAACCTGGGAGATGTTCATGAGGCGGTGTCTCTGTTGAGGTGCTGTGACATTCTTCCGGTACTGGGAATAGGATTAATCGTGGATATGGTAAAAGAGACGATCCGATATGTAATTGCAGGTGGTATAAATCTTTTCCCAGGAACGCTCAAACTGTTTAAAGAATTACGTGAGTTGGGTATTCAAACTTTTATTGCATCTGGTGATAGAATAGAGAGTGAAGAGATGGCGATGTATTTACCCGATGTACCGCCGGGAAATATTTTTGGGACGATGAAGCCGGAGGATAAGAGGGAATTGGTGAGGAAGTTGAAGGATGAATATAAGGTAATGATGGTAGGTGACGATAGGAATGATTATCTTGCAATGCGAGAGGCAGATATTGCGGTATTATCATTACAAGAAGCAGCAGATAGACCAAAAGAGGTTTTTGATGTTGCAGATCTTAGGATAAGGGATATAGTAGAAATAAGGGAAATAATAAAAGAGATGCAGGTATAAATAAAAAATGGGAAGTTCGAGAGAGGAGATAGATCTAGAATCGCTGGCTGAGGAACTAAGAAACTTCGAAGGCGTGAAGCGAAAAAGAGCTATAAACGATCTTGTAAAAAGGCTGGGCGATTCTGATAAAGTAGGAGATCGGACGATAACGGGCTTTGGAGAGGATGCTGCGGTGCTTAGCATTGACGATAATAATTGCATTTTACTTGCTGTGGACGGCATCTGGGGTAAATTGTTGAGTGCAGACCCTTGGTGGGCGGGCTATTGCGCCGTGCTTGTGAATGTGAACGACATAGCGGCGATGGGCGGCACTCCTTTAGCAATGGTGAATTTGACATCAACACAGCAGAAAGATGTTTGTCTGGAACTGGGAAGAGGGATGGAAGACGGCGTGAAAAAATTCGGCGTGCCCATGGTAGGGGGGCATTTACATCCGGACACTGTTTATGATGCACTTGATGTTGGTATAGTAGGAACGGTAAAACGGGATAGTATTATATTTTCAAGTGGTGCGAAACCGGGCGACAAGGTACTGGTTGCGATTGACCTCGAGGGCAGAATATCTCCAAACTACAATCTGGCATGGGACACCACAACGAAAAAGTCTCCAGCAGTGATAAAAAAACAATTGGAGACCATGGTGAAGATAGGGGAGAGAAAGTTAGCAACCGCAGGGAAAGACATAAGCAATCCCGGCACGTTAGGCACGCTTGGAATGTTACTTGAAAGTTCTGGAGCAGGAGCGCTTGTAGAGCCGACTAAGGTGCCAAGACCGGATGCGAAAGAAATATCTTTTGCGCAGTGGTTAAAGATGTATCCGGGAACTGGTTTTGTGCTCACGGTCGAGACTGAGGAAAAAGGGGCTGAATGTATAAAAATATTCCGGGACGCAGAGATAGCGGCGTTTATCATAGGTGAGGTGGATGCGAGCAAGAAATTGAGAATAACAAATGGTGAAGAGACCGCAACGGTATTCGACTTTAACAGAGAGATAATAACAGGAATAGTGGGCACCGTAGGAAGTTTAAGCATGCCCTACTGAGAAGCACATGAAAGATGATTTTGATTTTGATGCGCTGTACGAGAAAATAAGAGCAGGTAAAGTTGAGAGAGAAGATGCGATATTTTTAGCACATAATCCTTTTCATTTGTTCTGCATTGCAGATGAGTTGCGAAAGGAGAAGAACGGCGATATTGTTACCTACGTGGTGAACAGGAACATAAACTTCACAAACATCTGCGTGGGTGCGTGCAAGTTTTGTGCTTTCAAGGGGGAGAAGGAGAGAGGATATGTGTTGAGTATGGATGCGATTTTGAGTAAGGTTGAGGAAGCGGTGAATACCGAGGCAACGGAGGTATGCATTCAGGGTGGTTTGCACCCCGATCTCGTGGTGGATGACTATTGTGAAATTATTGCAATCATAAAATCACATTTTGATGTGCATATACACGCATATTCACCGATGGAGATATGCCATATCGCAAAAAATTCCGGACTGAACGAAACGGAGGTACTGAAAGAATTAAAAAAAGCTGGTTTGGGATCTATGCCGGGAACGGCAGCGGAAATACTTGACGATTCTATAAGAGAGATAATCTGCCCTGAGAAGCTAAAAACAGAGAAATGGGTAGAGATAATAAAAACCGCGCATCGGTTGGGAATTCCATCAACGGCAACAATTCTGTACGGGCATATAGAATCATTGGAGGACAGAATAGATCACATATTAAAGATACTGGCGATCCAAAAGGAGACAGGCGGATTTACCGAGTTTGTACCGTTGAAGTTCATGCAAAAGAACAATGAATTGGGACGAATGGTGAAGCGATCCCTTTCCTTTTTAGAAGATGCGATTGTTCATGCGCTTGCCAGAGTTATTCTTCATCCATACTGCACCAATCTCCAGGTATCATGGGTGAAGTTGGGTGTGAGCGATGCACAGAAGATGCTTTATTTTGGTGTAAATGACATGGGTGGGACGTTAATGGAAGAGAACATCTCACGGTTATCAGGTTCACCGGCTGGTGAGTATATGAGTCCAGAGGACTTCGAGTGGGTCATAAAGGATTCGGGGAGAACACCTAAGAGAAGAAATACATTGTATGAGTTGTTATAACACTTTCGTTTAGTTTGTCAAATTTCGCTTGAAAAAATGGTAGCCATGCGGTTCTCATTCTACATTGTTTTTAATCTAATTTTATGTAATTTAACAAATCCCACGCCAATTAATCCGCTTACTATTCCAAAACCGCAGAAAATTGCGATGGTAACTAAATTGTAGTCAGTCAGTTCAAGAAGGTCTGTAATAAAGATGACGGGCATAAAGTACGGGGGGAATGGAGTAATTATCAACGGGATCGAAAGGAACCCAACAAAGAAACTGAGAAGATAATCCCTGCTCCACCAACCATAGATTGCAGCAAAAACAAAAGCTACGGGGAAGAAAAAACCATCGTCATATCTGGCTGCGGAATAGTGGGTCAAAAACAAGAAAACCAGACCGTTTGTAAGATGAGAGAGTATCACAAAGGCGATTCCTACCGACATCAGTTGTATGTGTTTTGTTTTCATCATTTCTTTTATTATATATTTTAGGAATTTAAAAATTATACGACTATAGTTCCAACCCAAACAGGGTAGACTTCCTTGGAAAATGGATCATCTTCAGCTCTTTGAGCATGATACAGGTCGATAACAACGGTGAGGTAAGGATAAATCCTCGTCTTATAGGTTTTATCGATTTCATTATCCAAGGTGATTTCAAAGCGGTATTCTCCTTTGGGCCATAGGATTTTTAAGTAAACGGGTTTAGGGCAGTCAATGCTTTCTCCTGGAGCAAGATCATACATTTCTTTGAAGATTGGTTCGTTATCAGGATTAAATATCTTAACAAATACTTGGTGACTGGCGTTTTGGTCGTAATTATATATATAGAAAAGAGGAGTTGCAGGGCCAACGAAAAGATAAGGAAGGATAACATAAAAACTAACCACCACAACGATTATTGCAACTCCCGCACCGATCAAGACGTTCTTTTTCAATTTCTTTCAGCCTTTTTTAACTTATAATACCACATTAATGATATAACCAGGAAGGAAGAGTAAATTCCAAGTCAGATAAGAGATTCTTTGGTTGGTTCTCCTTTTCTTATATAAATTTCAATCATAAATATCAGAGCAAAGAAGAATACTGCAACGCTTCGCCACAGTTCTTCTTTTACTATTTCATTCATGTTTTCTCACCTCCTCCCGTACTTCCTGGACATGAACGCCAAAGCCAGTATCACTATAACGATGATCACCACGCCATAGAGGGCTACATTAGACGATTCCTCGACGATTATTCTAAAATCCTCTTTCTCCTCCAGTTGGTCGCTTTTAATCTTCACCGTCACCTTGTAATCGCTGGGCGTAATATCACCGGGAGGCGTTATTTTCATCGTAAAAGTCTCGCTCTCACCAGGTTTCAAACTTGTCACCTCTTTCGGATATATCGTCGCAGTCCAACCCTCTGGAGCGCTTATCTCGGGTTTTATATTCGTTATCGTACCGCCCTTACCGGCATTTGAAGCAGTCAGCGCAATAGAAGCATTCTCACCCCTTTTCACCTCATAGCTAAGCCTGCGGGAATATAACCTCAGTTCATAGCTCCCCCTGACTTTTAACGCAAGATTGAGCTCATACTGCCCCGTAGAAGATTGAACTATGCTTGTAAAGTTATATTCGCCTATCTCCACATCGTACGGGGGAACGAACTCCAAATACAACGTTTTTTCTTCTCCTGAGCCGACGAAGAGCTCAGAAATGTCTTCTTTCCCCTCCTCCGTCTCCTTATACCTACAATACCAATCCTCGGGTGATCCTTCAATATCTAATCTATATGTATCATCCGCCTTACCGCTATTCTTTATCTTTATTTGGTATAAGGGACTTTCTCCAACCATCGCGGTCTTAGAAGGCGATTTGCTCGAAACTTCCGCATAATACTCTTTTTGTTCCAATGAAATGATACCAATGTCCGTCGTTCTTCCTATCCTTATCTTAAAATCCTCTGTCTCCTTCGCATGATACCCGTCCCTTAATATCTCAGCCCTATATTCTCCTTTTTCTAACTCCAGTTCTATCTTCCCTTCTACGGTCGTCTTTGCATAATCCACAAATTTATTCTTTTTATAAACACTAACCGTAGCACCTTTGATGCTGTCCCCGTCTTTGTCCGTAACAGTCAAAGCAAGCGTCCCCTTCTCTCCTTTATGCGTCTCCGTTATTTTAACGTAAAGCGTAATACGCCCGTCACCAATCTCAACATGTATCGGATATTCTCCAACCTTTTCATCTCCCGGTGTCTCTACGGCGAGTGTTACCGTCTTACTGCCACTTTCGGGTAGCAGTACCTTATACACGTCCTTCTCGCCGTCTTTGAATTTTATGTCCCAAATCTTCGCTTCCCGGTATGCCCACCATCGCAAACTGTAAGTGGCAGTCTTATCATTATTTACGAGCAGTAGCTCAAAAGTGGCAGTATCTCCTGCTTCAATCATCTGAGCGGGGAAATCGCATCTTATCTCTATTCTCTTCTCCACTGTTTGTGCTGCCACTAACGCTGGAGAAAGGAAAAAGAACGGGAGAAAAAAAGAAGAGAGGATAAGTATTACCACTAATATTCTCGCTTTCACTATCTTTTTTGCTTTCATTTTTTTCATTTTTCACTTTGCATTTTTTAGCGTATATCCATCCTCATGAATCTTATGTATGCGATCGCAAACATTACCACCGGAAAGAGCAGTAAGACGAGTAAATTCTTCCACACAATTCCCAGAGCTTCGAGGATACTCGTTTCAGCGGGTGGTTCTCCCATCGGACCAAAAAATCCGCGAAATGATTGAAATCTTGGATTGAGAACCGCAGCAGATACTTTATTGAAATTACTCAATGGATCGGCTATTGAAAACATCTCTTGTATCCCCATCACTTTCTTCCAGTATTCCTGCATCTCTTCTTGCCTTTCTTCTTGTATTCGTTCTTGCTCTTCTATTTGTTCCTCTTTACTTATGTCTCCAGATTCATTTGTCTCCTGTATCTCCACCCTCACTCCGGAAAACTCAGGCATGTCTCCAGCGAGTTGCATACCGACGAACGTGCCTGCTATGGGCATGACGAATGAGATCACAATGAAGATCACAAGCGTGTATGTTATTGCGCGGGTACTGTTCTTCGCAATCGTTGAGCACATCAATGCAATCGCAAAAAACGAGAACATAAACAACAGCGTAAATCCCATGAAGACTAAAATCCTCACAAATTCGTCACCGGTCGGCATGATCCCGAGCATCATTAGAATTCCTATTGACAATAACGTCATAACCAGCATTGCGAATCCAAGTGCTCCCATTCCGCCAAGCGCCTTACCATTGATTATCGTATCCCTGAACACCGGATGCGATAATAAGGACTTCAGGGAACCGCTCTCTTTCTCGCCGGAAATCAAATTGAAACCGATCGCTATCGCCAGTATCGCTCCAAGAATGCCAAACAATGCACTCATCATCTGGAAAACGAATAGTATCGAAGGTTTTTCCGGCATCCAACCCGGCGGCATTCCCTCTGGATGCTCCTCTATTTCCGCTATTTGTCCTTTATAGCTATCCAATTGCTTATTATAGCTCTCAACGCCCTGATACATCGCCAAAAGCGAAATTATCATAAGTATCGCGAGAATCGCCAGGAATTTCTTGCCCATTACGTGGTCCAGGAACTCTTTTTTTGCTACTACGAATATTCCAGCCATCTATTTACCTCCTTTTCCTTTATAAACCGATTCCATGAAAATATCCTCTAACGTTGGCTCTTCTATTCTTAGCTCCTTAATTCCGATGTTGTTTTCAACCAAATACCTTGATATATCTTCTCTTATGTCAGATTTTGCTTCTATGACCGCCCTTCTACCTTTGTATTCTACGTTAACGATATTTTCATGTTCTATCTTTGGTATATCTTCATTTGTTGTTTCCACGATAATTTTGACGGTCTTCCGCACGTCTAATTTCGTCTTGATTTCATCGAGTGTGCCACGCTCTATCAACGTGCCATTAGAGATTATGCCTATCGTGTTACACACCTGAGCGACCTCGGCTAAAATGTGAGAAGAGAAGAAGATCGTTTTTCCTTCATCCGATAGTTTTTTGAGCGTTTGTCTGAGTTGAACGACCCCTTCGGGGTCAAGATTCGTAGTGGGCTCATCCAATAAAATAACCTCTGGATTGTTAAGCAACGCCTGTGCAAATCCAAGTCGCTGCGTCATCCCCCTTGAATATCCGCCCACTTTCTGGCTTACGCTATCAAGCTGTACCAGTTCAAGCAGTTCTTCTATTCTCTTCTTCCTCTCGTTCGCATCCATCGTGGCGTAGAATCGAGCGAAGTAATCGAGGTTTTGCTCCGCGGTCATATTGCCGTAGAATCCAACGTTCTCCGGCAGGTATCCAATAATCTCCTTTACTTTAATCGGATTTCTCGCTACCTCGAGGTCGTTTATGAAGCATTTGCCGTCGGTGGGTTCGATCATGCCCACGAGCATCAGAATCGTCGTGCTCTTTCCCGCTCCGTTCGGACCTAAAAAGCCGAATATATCGCCTTCTGCTATCTCCAAATTCAGATTGTCTACTGCCTTATTTCCATTGTATACCTTTGTAAGGTTTTCTGTTTTTATCATCTCATCTGCGTTTTGGTTATCCCGTTTCCCTCTTTTTATAGTATTCCTCTTATATAAAGCCATAGCATATTTACAAAATAGAAAGTTTTATATACTCTAAGTATGGATACCCTTACATAAAGTAAAGCGCAAATAACCTTGAGGAGTTTATAGAAAAAAATGAAAATAAGAAAAGATAAAGACATTTTGCGATTTTTAGGAATGGGTCTGGGGCTGGTACTGCTAGGTATAATAATCCTGTGGATAGTTCCTGATGTTGTTGGAAGAACATGGACATTTCCTTATGTTATCGGAGGACTGTTCATTTTTGGTGGAATAACGCTAACAATAATGAGTTTATATACCGCTACAAAGACCAGAGAAGATTTGATACAGGATGAAAGGTCAGTGAGAATTAATGAAAAGGCAGGTTATCATGCGTTCTGGATTCTCATTGGGACCATGGCTATTGTTCAAGTAATAGCTATGTTCTGGAGATTAAATCTTAACTATAAGAGTGTTTCACCTGACATTTTCATTGTTGGGATGTTTTCATTTGTTATACTTCGATGGTATTATAATCGAAGGTATGGAGGATGATATTGTGTGAAAACCAGAATCAAGGAATTTTTATGAGGTGATGTCATGAACAAGAAGAATATTACAACGATAATGCTGGTGAGCCTTGCGACATTCATATATATGGTCTTATTAGGCACGTTTATACCTACAGACCGGGGCAGTATCCTCCCTACTGCAATAGGTGCCACAACAGGGTTCATCGTTTTTTATGTAATTTTCGGATCACGGTTTGAGAGACCACTGATGAAAATAGCTTCGATATTTGGCGGACTCCCGATCGCAGGGCTGTTTGTAGGTATAGCCAAATACCTCAAAGTCGAAGTGACGTTGCCGATATTCAGCGTTTTCCTTGCTATTGGGGTTTGTATAAGCGTGGTTCTTTTCAGATTGCTTGAGAGGAAGACAGACCGCAAAAAGCTTGAGATGGCATACAAAACCGATGAACGGGGTGCAATGCTGAATGAAAAAAGTGCAACTGTTGGTTTTATCGCTCTTTCGTTGTTTTTACTGGCGTATCTAATCAAGGACTATCTTGAAGCAGGGATTTTTGATGACACGTTGTTATTAACGCTCTTTGGCGGCTGGCTCGTTCTTATTTTTGCGAGGTTGTACTATGAATGGAGGATGTAAGGGGGAATCTAAATGGAATTAAAAAGAAGTAAAGGGCATCTGATAGTGGGCATCGTACTTATACTATTGGGTGGTATTGCATTTGCGATACTTGACCTCGAGACTCTTGGAGTTGGCTTAGCCGCTCCTGGGTTAGTGCTACTGATAGCCGGATTGTATAGAGCAACGAAACCCGAAACGGAGCTTCGTGTGGACGAACGAATGCGAAGAATCAATGAGCGAGCGGGTCTTCTTGCGTTCTGGCAGATGATTGGAGCAATTGGAATTTTATTTTGGGTAAGTATCTATTTTCCTGATATGTTTAGAACCACCGATATTTTGACTATACTCGCGCTTATCGGCATTTACTCATACTTTATAATCCGCTTTTACTACAACAGAAAAGGGATTAAATGAAGAACAAACTAAAGGTATTCAGAGCGATGCATGATTTAACGCAGGAGGACTTGGCTGAGAAAGTGGGTGTAACGAGGCAGACCATAAATGCAATAGAGAAAAGAAAATACAACCCTTCGTTAGAGCTGGCGTTCAAACTTGCGAGATTATTTGACGTAACGATTGAGGATATCTTTATCTATGAAGAAAGATGAAAATCCGTAATGCGCACCCGGGAGATTTCGATTTTGTATTGAAATTAACTCGCCAGAATATGGGAAAAATCGTTACAGAAAAATGGAATGCAGATTGGGAGAAGATGTTGAACATAATTTCGTAAATTTGTGGATTAGATTCATTAAGGGAACAGAAAGTGGGATTTTAATCGAAAGGGAATTAAAAGAGAATGTCCGATGATTAAAATTAGAATGAATAAACCGTTAGAAAGATGTGAATTGGAAAAAACTCCTGCTGTTACAGACCCACGATACGGCTGTGCACCAGAAACCCGCTCGATAGAAGAGCATATCGATAAAGGTGTGGTGATTATAGATAAGCCTGCGGGTCCAACCTCCCATGAGGTTGTTGCGTGGGTGAAAGAGATATTGAAGATAAATAAGGCGGCGCATACAGGAACGCTCGACCCGAAGGTCACAGGAGTGCTGCCTGTTCTGCTCGGAGCGTCAAGGAAGTTAGCTGATACTTTTGTTAGCGATAAGGAATATGTGTGCCTGATGAAGCTGCACAGAGAGGTTAGCGAGGATAAGCTGAGGAAGGTGAGTGGTGAATTCATAGGTGAGATATACCAAAGACCGCCGCTGAAGTCCGCGGTAAAGAGGCAGATAAGGACAAGAACCGTGCATCACATCGAGCTAAAAGAGATAGAGGGTAAGGATGTGTTGATGAAAGTGGGTTGCGAGGCAGGGACGTACATAAGAATGCTTTGCCATCACATCGGGCTCGCATTAGGGGTGGGTGCGCATATGTCGCAGTTGCGTAGGACGAAATCATATCCCTTCGGTGAGGATACTCTTACGAAATTGCAAGACTTGAAAGATGCGTATGTCTTTTTTGAGGAAGGGGACGAGAGCCTTCTACGGGGTCTCATCATGCCAATGGAATACGCGGTCGGGCATCTTCCGTGTATAATTGTAAAGGATAGCGCGGTTGATGCGATATGTCATGGTGCGGACCTCGCCGCCCCCGGGATTTCAAGGATAGAAGAAGGAATAAATATAGGCGATCCTGTGGTAATATATACAGTGAAAGGGGAGGCTGTGGGCAGAGGCGAAGCAACGCTGAACTCGAGAGATATGTACAAAGCTGAAAAAGGTATATGTGTAGAAACAAAGAAAGTACTTATGAAGCCCGGAATATATCCGAAGGGATGGAAGCGTAAAGCCGAGGTGGCTGAGCGGTAAGGCGCAGGCCTGGAGCTCGTAAGGCCAGATAGCCTGTGTTTCGAAAGGAACTCAAGGGTTCAAATCCCTTCCTCGGCGAAACAACACTTTTTCTTTTCAGAAAAAAGAAAACTAAACCCTTACAGGGTTTTCGGGGTCGTGGGGCAGAGCCCTACAGCGCTAAAAGAAAAATGAGTGAAGAAGCGGAGAAGAAAGAGGAAGAGAAAGAGGAATTCAAGCATATTGTCAGGATCTTGGATGCTGACTTAGATGGTAAAAGGAGCGTAGTGCATTCACTATGCGGGATAAAGGGCGTAGGAATGCGAGTAGCGAAGGTAATTGTTATTTCCACGGGGATAGACCCGGGCTTTAGGATGGGCGATCTCTCAGACGATGAAATAGAGCGGTTAAAGGGCGCTATTAACACTGTTGAGAAGCGATTGCCGGGGTGGATGCTGAACAGGAGGAAGGACTTGCTTAGTGGCTCGGACAAGCATCTCATGGGTGCGGATCATATGTTGCAGTTACGAGCGGATATAAATTTGCTGCGTAAGATACGATCCTACCGCGGCATACGGCATGAAAGGGGATTGAAAGTGCGAGGACAAAGGACAAAATCAACCGGACGGAGAGGATTGGTGGTGGGCGTAATAAGAAAGAAGCAATTAGCAGCAGCGGCAAAGGGCGGAGCAAGAGAAAGAGGTAGATAAAATGGGGCATCCAAAGAGAAGCAAGAAGCGATATGAAAGGCCAAGAAGGCCTTGGGAGATAACAAGGATAAAGGCGGAGAAAGAGTTAGTCGAGATGTACGGATTGAAGAACAAGAGAGAGATATGGAGGGCTGCAAGCGTCATAAAAAGATACCGAAGGGAAATAAGAGCGATTTTAGCGGAGATAGCAGGGATGAAACCCTCAGAACATACATTACAGAAGAAAGAAGCCATCTCGGCGGCCTTACGAAGGCGGGGTATATTGAAGGCGAGTGAAGGTGAGAGCGCGAGATTAGAAGATGTTTTGGCGCTGAACGTAGAGGATATCTTAGAAAGGCGGCTACAGACAAGAGTACATAAAAAGGGGCTGTCTAATTCGTCAAAACACGCCAGACAACTTATCGTTCACGGTCATATTGCGGTTGATGGTAGACGGGTTACTATTCCTTCTTATGTGGTAGACCTGGAGGAGGAAAGGCAAATCGGCTACTATGGGGAAGCGCCTATCATTGCAGAGGCGAAAGGGAAAGTAGAGGAGGCAACTGAATAAAAATGTTCGTGGAGCGATGGGCAATAGCGCATATATTTTCTTCGTTTAATAACACCATTATCACGATCACCGATATGACGGGTGCGGAAACGATTGCACAATCTTCTGGAGGGATGGTGGCAAAAGCGGACCGTGATGAGAGTTCTCCGTATACCGCGATGCAGATGGCAATCCAACTTGCGGAGAAACTTAAAGAGCGTGAAATAACAGGGCTACGCGTGAAAGTAAAAGCGGCGGCAGGGCGTAAATCACGATCGACCGCTCCGGGTGCGCAGGCAGCGATAAGAGCTTTTGCTCGGGCTGGGCTGCGAATAGGCAGAATAGAGGATGTGACGCCGATACCACACGACGGCACAAAGCGTCCCGGTGGCAAGCGAGGAAGAAGAGTTTAGTTTAGCATTATTTATATTATTTTTAGCAAATGTTGTTGCTTGCAAAAATGGCGCAAGCGTTTTTAATAAAGTAAGCCCTTTCGGGGCTTGCGGGGACGCGGGCGGAGCCCGCGATTGCGGAGCAAAAAGTTTGAAATGGACGTAAAAATATTGGACCGCGGGGAAAATGAAGTAAAATTCATGCTTTCTGGTGTGAATCTGCGTTTTGCAAATGCGCTGAGGAGAGCAATGATTGCAGAAGTGCCGAAGCTTGCAATTGATGAAGTGAACATCCACGATAACACCTCTTTATTATACGATGAGCAATTAGCGCTGCGGTTAGCTCTGATACCCTTGAAGACGGACCTTAGTGATTATGGTGCTGATGACCGGGTTTCGCTGACGTTAAAGGCGATAAGCCCGGCAAGAGCGGGGTACACGATGGTTTATTCTAAGGAGCTCATCTCGTCTGAGCCCAACGTGGAGGCGGCGTTTGGAAATATCCCGATTGTGAAGTTGATTTCATCGGAGCGAGAAGTTGGCGGTATAAAATCTGTTGCGCGGCAAAAGATAGCGCTCGAAGCGATAGCAAAACTGGGCAGAGGGAAAGAGCATGCGAAATGGCAGCCTGTTAGTGCCTGTAGTTACAAAGATATGCCAGACGAAGAGCATAAGCATAAGAACTCTTTACTTTTTACTGTTGAGAGCGATGGCGCTTTGCCAGTGGATATGATAATAGAAGAAGCAACGAGGATAATGCGCGGAAAGTGCGAGAGTGTGCTTGATGAACTGAACGAGCAGTCTAAACCTTCCGAATCCTAATTACAAATTCAAAACCTAAAGTAATTTAAAAGAATCTTTTTTTAGTTTCCGACTTAGTAGCCAATTATCGGAAGATTTTTTTACTACTATGATGGTAGACAGTATGGGCGTGAAGGCAATTATACCATTTAAGAAGGAAGGTGCAAAATCGAGATTGGGGGATTTTTTAAGCGAGAACGAAAGAGAAGAACTTGCCATAAGCATGCTGAAGGATGTTTTAGCTGCGTTATCCGAGTCGAAAATAGAAGAAGTAGAGATAATTTCAACAAGCTCTTTGGATGGAGATGGATTAGCAAAAGAAGCACAGTTGAATGGTGCGTTAGACTTAACCTCAACATTAAAGGTGGACGTCAGAGAGGACGAAAGGGGGCTAAACGAAGTGCTAAACGAGGCGATAACAGAGGAGAAAGAGCCAGTGCTGATAATAATGGCTGATGTCCCGCTGACTACGCCTGAAAACATAAATAAAATTCTCGAGCATGTGGAGGAAGTGGTGATAGTACCAGGGCGAAAAGGAGGCACAAACGCTTTATTCCTGCGAAAGCCGTACGCTTTCTCTGTCTCTTATTATGGTCTAAGCTTTTCGGCGCATATAGAAACGGCGAAGCGGAGGAATTTGAGCCACGTGGTTTATGATTCATTCTTTATCAGTGCGGATATAGACGAGGTAGAAGACTTGATAGAGTTATTGATTCATGGTAATGGCTTCTCGGCGGACTATCTACGTCGTATCGGCGTTTTTCTTAATGTGGATAAAAATTCAAAGAGCCGAGCGGTGGTAGGCAGATAGGAAATAGATATAAATAGAAAACTATTAGTACTTCGCTACCCTCTTCCTTCATCAAGGTGGAAAAAGATGGAATTAGAAGGAGTAGAGATAGAGGATACATTTGCTGAAGCGTTCCCGATAAAGGTTGCACGTGTGTTGATAACGGCGGTGAACGAGAAATGGGCGATGGTAGCGGCGAAAGAGACGACGGGTTTCGGCACGTCTGTAATAATGTGCCCTGCAGAGGCTGGCGTGGATGTAACAGTACCTGCAGAAGAGACTCCGGATGGGCGACCAGGCGTTGCGGTACTTATCTGCACATTTGGCTACAAGGCGCTTGATGAGCAACTGCTTGCGAGGATAGGACAGTGCGTGCTCACCTGTGCGACTGCATCGGCTTTTAACGCGCTGAAGAAGGAAGAAACTGAGAAAGAGTTCAATACCGGCTTCAAGCTAAAATTCTTCGGTGACGGGTTCGAGTCGGAGGAGGAAGTTGGTGGTAGAGCAGTGGCGAAGGTTCCTGTAATGGGTGGCGAATTCGTGGTGGAGAAGAACTTAGGCGCAAAGGCAGGCGTTGCCGGTGGTAATTTCTTTATCCTCGCGAAAGATCCGATGTCAGCATTAACCGCGGCTGAGGATGCTGTTGCAGCTATAGGGCGGGTAGAAGGTGCAATAACTCCTTTTACTGGTGGTATTGTCGCATCTGGCTCAAAAACGGGCTCTCAGAAGTACAAGTTTATGCATGCAACGGTAAATGAGAAGTATTGTCCTACGCTAAAAGACAAAATAGAAGGGTCGGAGCTGCCAGCGGATGTAAATGGCGTTTTGGAGATAGTGATAGATGGCGTTAGTGAAGAAGCAGTTAAGGACGCAATGCGTGAGGGAATAAAAGCGGCGGTGAAAGTTCCGGGCGTGGTGAAAATAACAGCAGGTAACTTCGGCGGTACATTGGGAAAATACCAGTTCAAGCTTAAAGAGGTGTTAGGGCTTTAGTAAGTCCAAAGGCAGTCGTCGATAAGTAGAGCGAATAAACGCAGCAGTTAGAGGACATAGATAGGCATGTCCTCTTCTTCTATTTTTCCAATCCTTGTTTGTGGCTACACGATTATCTCTTTATTTCGTTGTAGCGTAAGTATAAATGACGAATAATGGGAGAAATAACAATCCCGATTAAGGAAGTGGTGTATAAAGCGCTTTTAGCTTTTAGGGGAAAAAAGATAAAGAGAGCTTAAACGGTGTTATACTGCGTCTTTCAAGAAAGAATCTGTGCATAGAAGATGTTGTTGGCACTCAGATACTCTCAAAGGAAGATTGGGACGAAGTGAAACGAGAGTTGAAAAGGGCTGGTAACCTAACATTAAAGAAACTCGGTAAAGAACGGGTATAAAATGAAGCTGTTAGATACAAGCGTGTTAATTGAGATTGATATCGGAGGAAAAGGGGTACTGGAAAAAGCAAGAGAGTTAGACGCGGAGGGAAGGCATGCTATCTCCACCATTTCACTCTATGAGTTTTATTGGGGCACATATCGGAAATACAAAATTGGATTTTGATGAACGAACCAACGGAAACAGGAAACGAAGATATAACAGAAAAACTCTCAGAATTAGAACAGCTCATTGACTACCACTTCAAGAACCAAAAACTTCTGGAAGTGGCGATAACCACGAGTTCGTATTCTAAAGAGCATCCCGGTTCCTCAGATTACCAAAAACTCGAATTTCTCGGAGACCGCGTTATCAGTCTGATACTAACAGAGAACCTCATGGCGGAAGAATCGCTCGATGAAGGGAAGATGACCTTTCTTAAGTCTGAACTTGAGAATAATCAGAGATTGGCCGAATATGGTGAAAAAATAGGGCTCAGGGATTACATCAGAGCAAGCGAAGAAAAAGATAACATAAGCTCAAAGGTGATTGCAGACGTTTTCGAGGCCGTTTGCGGTGCGATCTATTGGGATGGCAAAGGCTCACAGGGAATGGCGGCGGTAAAGAAGTTCCTACAGAAATTTCTGATCTTTGAGCGGTTGCAGGAGAAGATGTCTGCTGTAGAAGACTTCCTACCCATTAGAAACCAGTTTGAGAACAAGTTCAGGGAGAAAAACCGTGGCAATCCAGAAATAAAGTTCACGTATGAGTCACAAGGAGCGGCACACCAGAAACAGTGGAGAATAAAGGCGTGCGCGATTAAAGATGCTCCAACAGGAGAATATGTCAAATTAAGCGGAGTGAGAAACGAGGAATGGTTTAATACCAAAAAAGATGCCGAAACGGACGCTATTGAGCAGGCGTATCACTACATGGAAGAGCGGGGGTGGGAATTAAAAAGCTCGTAGTAAAAACTGTTTCTTACACTTTTTCTTTTTTGAACGGCTTCGCCGTTCCATTGCTTTCAGCAATGTCAAAACACTTTCTTTTTTAAAAAGAACCGGTAGTAGCCTAAGTTTCAGAGTATAAATAATCACCGACTTTATATCAACAAACTTTGCCACTATTTCCAGTAAACGGAGGCATTTGATTAGCTATTCACATACGTAGTCAATAACAGATATGCGTCATCAGGGGAATAAAAGCACCCTTTGTGAACGGCTATTGCCCCAATATAAGCTTAAAT
>JAUWQN010000077.1 GCA_030611045.1 Methanosarcinales archaeon | reverse complement strand
CCCTTGAAAACATGCCGATTTATTATCTGCCTAAGGTCAAGGACTTCACAAACTTTATACAGTGCGGTGACGTCCCCATAATCCATGACTTCTGGAACTTTTACCGCTTTTATTGTCAATTCGTCACCTTTTAACAGGCTTTCTATTTAATCTATTTTCGTCACTTCTCCTTCTTTTTCATTCATTAATGATGTTTCACGCCATATTCAATGGTGTTTAAATATGCTCCTTCTGTTGACTTCGCAAAGCCAAGGAACGTTATACACAATCTTCAAGCGTCTAAGTCAGGTTCTTCGTATTTTTCAAGCAGCTCTTGCCAGCCAGATTTTCAGCGTCTCTTCAGCCTCCTGCTCATCTAACTAATAGCTCTATTGCAAAACCGAAATAGTATCACTCGTTTTCCTTTTTACCATATGTCTCGTCGGGATCGAATACCTTCTTACCCACGATTTCTCCGTCTATTGTGCGGTAAAAGCACGACCGGTAGCCGGTATGACATGCGCCTCCTATCTGCTCCACCTTAATCAGTATGGTATCCTCATCACAATCTATCAAAATATCCTTTACGAGCTGCTCATGACCTGAACTCTCGCCCTTTTTCCATAATTTGCCGCGGCTCCTACTCCAGTAATGCGCCTTCCCAGTCTCTCTCGTAAGTCTCAGCGCCTCATCATCCATGTACGCAAGCATAAGCACCTCACCCGTTTCATAATCCTGCGCGATCGCCGGTCTCAAGTCCTTCCCTGCTTTAATATTCACTGCTCCTCCTCATGATCCTCCTTGCTCAACACCCGTACGCTATCGCCCCGAACCGTGACTGGTATTGGCACCATCGCTTCAAATAGTTCAATGGTAATCTCTTCATGTGCCTCGTCAACTTTCTTCACCCGCGCACGTTCTCCTTTAAACGGTCCTGACACTAGTTCTATAATGCTCCCTTCTATGATGCCTGTTACCGAGGGTTTAGGTGTAAGGAAATGCTCGATCTCTTCTAAGCCCATATCACCTTTGACCAACCCGCGAGCATGCGGGATACTTTGAACTATCTGTTCTACCATTTCTGGAAAAACAGCTTCTATCAGCACGTACCCCCTGAGTTCATCAGGCACCAAGATCGCCTTCAGTCCGTGTTCACTCTTCGCTTTCTCTTTTATCGCGCCATCAACCATATCCGCCACTGCCTGCTCCTGATTAACGGTGGTCTTTACTGCGAATATCCTGCCCATAGCTCAAAACCCCTTGGGTAATACGGTCAGTAAAAGATAAATGGTAAAGCCGATGATGCCGATCAGAGCCATTGCAGCACCAGCGATTTTAGAAACCCTGAAAAAATCCGCTCTCTCTGGTCTTTTAGCCAACTTTAATATCCGTATATACTCTTTTAACTTTTTCAACCCGTCCTCGAACTTTAGTTCCATTGCAATCCTCAGGTTAACTAACGTACTATCTCAATGCCAAATCGCTCTTTTTTTACATCCTTCCGTTCATAAATTTGCTCTGATTTTACACCGGTCACGATGAGCAACGTTCTTATCATGTTCTTCAGCTCTGGACTTACCTGCACACCCCATATAATTCGGGCTTCGGGATTCATCATCTTATACACTTCTTGAAGAGCTCCTTCTGCTTCCTCTACCGTCATGTCCCCTCCACCTATTACATTTACCAGTGCCGCTTTCGCATCGGTCACGTCGACCTCAAGTAATGGAGAGCTTAATGCCTTTCTTACGGATTCTATTGCTTTATTCTGTCCGTCAGACTCTCCAAATCCAATCAATGCCATTCCCCCGTCTTTCATCACCGTCCTCACATCGGCGAAGTCCAGATTGATGAGACCTGGCTTTGTTATCAGCTCTGTTATTCCCTTGACAGCTCGCATCAGCACATCATCCGCGACTTTAAAAGCGTCGTTTAACGGTAATCGTGGCACTACATCCAAGAGCTTGTCATTTGGTAACACAATCAACGTGTCTGTATTTTCACGCAGTTTTTCAAGTCCATAATCCATATTCTCTCTCCTTACCTCACCCTCTGCACTAAACGGTAGTGTCACCACACCGATAGTAAGAGCACCTGCTTCCTGCGCTGCTTGTGCAACTACGGGCGCTGATCCTGTCCCGGTACCACCACCTAATCCACACGTGACAAATACCATGTCCGCATCTTCAACCATTGATTTTATATCCGAATCGTTCTCCCGTGCTGCTTCCTCTCCGAACCGCGGAATACTCCCTGCTCCAAGTCCACGCGTTGTCTTCTTACCTATCAATAGCTTCCTATCCACCTTTGCGAATAACAAATGTTGAGCATCCGTATTCAATGCGAAGAGTTCAGCACCAAAAATGCCCTCTTCTGTCATCCTCTGTATCGTGTTAGTCCCGCTTCCTCCGCATCCAATTACCTTGATGATTGTTCTTGATCGTTCCAAGACCTTCTCTAATTCCTCAGTCTCCATTGTCCTTACCTCCTCCACTTCAGAGACAGTCTCATCCCCCATTTGCCTCATCTTTTCTTTCCCCCTCGTAATCAATGTCTTAGCACTCCTTCTTTAAAACCTTTTTCTTTTAGAATGAAAAGCGTTTGTTGCGAAGCATTTTAATCAAACTTCCTTTAAGTTTGTTGCTTGATGCGGAGGGAGGGATTTGAACCCTCGAACCCCTACGGGACAGCGACCTCAACGCTGCGCCTTTGTCCTCTTGGCAACCCCCGCATCGCATGTACGTATGTTCTTTCTCGATGATGCACCAGCACTAAGAATGCCTTTATGCTATTTATAGAAAAAGGTGCCTTCCACAATCTTCATAACATCCTTCAGGGGCATTTTCAGCTCGTTCGCAACCCTCTTAACCTCCTCAAATTCCGCAGCCACGTTGAGCACGTTACCTTTTGCATCCCTACCTATCTTCACCACAACTTCCTTCTCTACACCCTTGATTCTCACTTTCACCTTCTTCTCTTCTCTATATGCAACGAAACGATGCTTCACTTGCATAACTCTCACACCTAATGAACCGGTCTCCTCCATTATCCTATGTGCTATTCGAGCGGCATCTTGTGGGGCGGTAATCACCTTGATAATGTGTCCTGTTCTGCCTTTCTTCATGAGCACCGGAGTGATTGCTACGTCCTTCGCGCCCTCTGCCATGAGCACCTCTATAAGATTGCCCAGCACCTCGCCAGTAACATTGTCAACGTTGGTTTCCAGAACTTCAATAGCATCCTTTGACAAGTCCTCAATTTCACCTAAGCTGGCTCTTAAGACGTTTGGCATTGGTAAGTCCTGCGACCCCGCGCCGTATCCGGCTTTTTCGATACGCATCTGGGGTAAAAAAGGTTCAGAGCGTTGAACAAAATGAGCTAATAGCGCCGCCCCCGTCGGTGTCAGCAATTCAGATGCAGATGCCAAAGGCCCGCCTTGATACAACAAAGAAGTACGTTTCAATATTTCAACCGTTGCGGGTGCAGGCACAGGCAAAAGCCCATGCTCGGTTTCTACAAATCCACTACCCACCGAAATAGGTGTGCTTATAATGATGTCCGGACGAATATCCAAAAAAGCAACAGTACTCCCTATCAGGTCCCCTATCGTATCCAAAGCACCAAGTTCGTGGAAGGTTACGCTTCCCTTTGGATCGCCATGCACGTTCGCCTCAGCATCTGCTATTCTTTCAAATATGCTCAGTGAGTTATGTATTAGCTCTTCGCTCAATCCACTGCGCTCAATAGTTCTCACGATATCTGTATATGACCGCACGTTTATCGCTCTTTTCGCAGATTTCTTACTTTTAGTTGTAAACTCGACTTTTTTAGCTACTATCCCCTGCTTTTCTACATCTTTTACTTCCAGCTCAAGGTTAAAAACAGAAATTGCATCCGCTATTTTTGACTCATTCACACCCAACTCCAGCAGACTGCCAATGATCATATCGCCGGAAGCCCCTGAAAAGGGTTCAAACACCAACGCTTTCATCGTGTTATAAATAGAAAGGAAACTATGCTAAGAAATATATGTCCCCTCATCTTCTTGGCATGCATCCGCTTTTGTATCCAAGAGTACATGGCAAAATCGCATCAAGTGAATGCGGTGAATCTGATACCTTTAAATATACCCTTTAACATACCTACAAAGTGGTGATGCAAAAATGCCTGGAGAAGACACCGTGATATATATCGGAAATAAGCCTGTGATGAGTTATGTCTTGGCAGTAGTGACGCAGTTTAATAACGGCTTGAGTGAGGAGGTAGTAATCAAAGCAAGAGGTAGAGCGATCTCACGGGCCGTGGATACTGCAGAGGTAGTAAAGAATAAGTTCATGCCGGGA
>JAUWQN010000069.1 GCA_030611045.1 Methanosarcinales archaeon | reverse complement strand
CCAGCTCCAGAGTCCATGGGGAGAACCATTATGCTCAGATCGTTTGCAATCCCTACTACACCGCTTACTTCACGACTCCTCACAAAGACCGTCTTACCATTCTCGATATACTGCGCGGTGACCCAGACGGCAAAGCAAGGGGTTATTGCTTCAATGAAGAAGCCTTCAACCTGCTGGGTGAATTCGGGCTGTCTAAAAAATTGGTTGCACAATTACGAGAGCGGGTTTTTGGTAAAATGCTGGATGAAGCGCAGATGCAGCAGTTGCTTGGGTGTCTCCTCCCTGATCCGGGTAAGGGCAAAATCAGAAGGACAAGGATTATGGAAGCGGCTGCTATTGCCGCGTACCACCAGCAAACCGACTTTCCAATTGTGGATGTCCTTCTGAGCGATGGTGCGCCCCAGTTCAAGCTGCTTACCCGCGAGCAAGCGCTGTGCTGGGTTCATGACGGTCGAAACTACAAGAAATTGCGCCCTGTGGTGCCGGTGCACGGCGAAAAACTCGATAAATTTCGGAGCAAATACTGGAATTATTACCAAAACCTCCTGGAGTTCGGCGAAAATTCGTCTCAAGAGGAGGCGGAAGCACTATCGGCTAAATTTAATCAATTGTTTTCCACGAAAACCGGGTATCCCGCTCTGGATAAGCGGATTGCAAAGAGTAAGGATAAGAAGTCGGAACTCTTGATGGTGCTGAAATACCCAGAACTTCCTTTACATAACAACGATGCGGAATTGGGCGCGAGAGCGCAGGTTCGCAAGCGTGACGTGAGCCTGCATACCATGACCGAAGACGGCACAAAGGCAAATGATACCTTTTTGACGGTCGTTCAGACGGCGAAGAAGTTAGGTGTAAGTGCGTATGAGTATATCCACGATCGGGTCAGCAAGCGTTTTTGCTTGACTTCGCTTGCGGAACGGATTATGGCAAAGAGGTTTCCCGAGAAAGACTACGATACGGGTTAGGATGAAGGGTGTATGTTGGGCGTGGTATATTCTCCAGAAAATATCACGTAGTGCAGTAGAATATTGATCATCCGTGTATGACTGAATAGTATGTTCAACTTGGGGGCAACTGTGAAATAGTATATCTTCACTCCTTTACCAATCAATTTGGAGAGGATACATTTTTATCATAATCTCTTGCAATATCTTTTACCCATTCATCGGTCTTAGAATGTGGTGCTTTTTTACAAGGATTAACTACGCCTATATGTTTATATGGGAGTTTAATTTCTTTTTTTCCATAGTAACTAAAGTGATAAGTATCTTCATTGTTTATTGGTTTAATATGAATTCCTGTACCAATAATATCGGGAAATTGAGTATAAGCCTCTCTAAAAGTCAAAGGTTTACTTTCAATCCTCATATAATATACAATTGCTCTGGGTTGAAATGTACTATTAGATAATCCCACAACGTAAACATTTGCCGAAGGATACGTCTCTATGCATTCTTTTATTTCCCATCGCATTTCCTTTTTACAAGGTCCAAAAAATATATGCCCTCTTCCAGGCTCTTGATATTTCAAGCGTTCTGAATCATTTGCGTAGTAAGCTTTTTTATTCCACCTCAATGGCCAAGGAACCGAACCGTAATGAAATAACTCACCTTTTTTGTTCTTAATGCTGTTCATTATGTAAACATAAATGTAATCCATCTTCCATCACGAGGCTAGCGTATTGAGTTATTTTATAATTCCTCCTTTATTCAACCACTCTTTGACTTTTTGAAAGTTGTCCTCTCTTATCTTATGGCCTACTGCACGTTTAAGAGATCCATCGTACCCAAAGATAGGTACCAACTCTTTGAGTATCTTATCGTTGTCATCCCCGAGTAGAAGAGCATTTTTAAAGATTTTACTGCTCATTGATTTCCCCTTCACTATAACTAAATTATCATCAGCGTATTCTACCTGTAACTCCTTCAACTTGAAATATCTCTTTGAGTGTGCATTATTCGGTAGCATTCTGAATATTGAATCATAATCTTCCTTTTGTTTTTCTCTAAAATCATAAACCTCCTCGACATCAAAGTAACCTATTACAAAAAGTCGTGGCTTACCCTCCCAATCTTTAGGCTCCAAACCCACATAAAATATTAGTAGGTCCCCGGGCTTTAGTTTTGATAATTGATTTCGCTTGGTTTTTGTTGGATCACCATAAGTGTAGGTATCGAATTCCGGATCATGGTGAGGATGAAAATACTTGATTTTTTGCTGGATTTTTGGATCCAGGGAATCCAATATACGTCTACCCGTCATTCCTTTCATGGTTGCATAGACTTCAATCTCAGAAGTTGCCTGTCTTTCAGGAATCGGGATATAATCAAACGATCTATTTCTGGATATAGGAGCGAGGCATCCCCCTGAGCCCTTATCAATACCTACTCTTAGCAATAAACCCTTCATATTAGTAATAATATCCTCAAGATATATAAGCTTTCCTCTTTATGCACAGTCATTGTTGGGATGAAATTATAGTAATGCTAACTTTCTTTCAAAGCCGCTTCATCTCTTGTTTATCCTCTTCGATGAAAGCCGAGTCACGAAAACTCTACATCTTCTTAAACTCCGAAAGCACGGCGTCCACTTTATCGGTCACCGTGTATATTCTCAGTGCTCTCCCCTTTGACTTCTTCGCTTCTGATATTTCGTACTTACTGCTAACGAATCCGTATTCTTCCAGGATATTTAAATTGTAATTAGTAGCACCGGGTCGTCCATCTTCTCCCATCGCTTTGCTTATCTCGGTTATATTCAGCGGCTTCTCGGCAAGTAGTTTTACTATCTTAAACCTCATTGGATGCAGAAGAGTGTACACATCATCTAAAAAATCACCTTTTGGTTTTTTTATTTGTGTCATTGCTGTTATGCAGATGCTTTTTGCATAAAAGGGTTTTGATATATCTTATTTCCTAACCCCTTTCTCACCGTTTCTTGTTGGATAGAGCACTGGATGTTCACCGACTGGCAGATTAGGCTGCGAGGGACACCCTATATTCGTTTTGTTTTTTCAGGTTCAAAAGTTTTCTCGGTAATCGCTTGAGTTGGACTTAAAATGTGTTTATTTCACCTTTGCAATCGTGTTCTTATGCCGCTGAGCGACGCCCCACACATTCTTCTGCTTGACAACCTGCCAATTTTCCTCGTTCGTGATACAGAGCCAATAGGTCATTTATTCTTCACCTTCTCATTGAGTTACTTCTCGTTTTCATCAACCTCTCCACTGTTTTGATTGGTCCACTTTATTTCTTCAGCCAAATCTATCTCCTCAACATCTGTTTTAATTTTT
Organism: Methanosarcinales archaeon; assembly: GCA_030611045.1. Classification (GTDB taxonomy): domain Archaea; phylum Halobacteriota; class Syntropharchaeia; order Alkanophagales; family Methanospirareceae; genus JACGMN01. The sequence goes on along the minus strand of JAUWQN010000069.1, from coordinate 3,290 downwards.
TCTGCATTGAATGCATTTACAATAATCCTTTTTGTACGGCAAGGTCATATTCGTACTTGAAAGACTCCTTATCACAAATGACAACGAGTTTGAGTATTCCTACGTTTTCGAAAGACTCAGTTTCTTCTTTACGATTTTGAACCAGAACGAATAAAACCGAATTGCTTAAAGGGTAGGATTTATCTTCATCGTCGATCATGAAATTGCATTTTGAAAGTTTTTCCAAGTCGTAATTAACACGTTTTGGATCTTTCTCTTCTTCAACTATTAATATGACCTTGTCACCAATAATCCCTGTTACATCTGCCTGCTTTTGCTGGTAGGCGCGTTTTCCCCCTTTAATCTTACTAACGTCGAACTTACCATTTATACTTATCATTTTTGGGGGAATTTCATAAAGACTGGAATTTTTTCGGTGACAGCACTCACGGTACATATTAGGGAGCTCGTCATTATCAGGATCAAATAATACCTTATCGTATCTCCCAGTTTCCTCTTTGTCATCCACAATCACATCAAGTATCTGTTTGTATCTCGTCATTCGAAATTCAGGTCTTCACCTCAAACCAACCTTTGAATTGGCTTTGCTTCCGCTCATCAATGGTTACTATTTTTACATTAAGGTCCTTATCAGGCTTTTCCTTCCGCAAACGGAACAGCACTTTTAAAGCAACTTGGATTGCCTTCTTCTTCACCACCTCATTCACCCTCTAAATCATTACTGATACTACTGAACTGCTCCAGAGCCGCTTCGAGATTGTCAGCAATCTCACGAGCCAGAACGTCAGGATCTGGCAGATTCTCAGCATCTTCAAGGCTCTCATCTTTCAGCCAGAAAATGTCAAGGCTCGCCTTATCCCGCTGCATCAATTCATCGTAGGTATAAGCTCTAAACCGCTCCGTTTCCTTCCGTTCGTGCCGGTTCTCAGGGTTATAGCAGCTGATAAAATCTTGAAGATTCTCGTACCGTAACGGATTCTCTTTGAGTGTAAAGTGCACATTGGTTCTTAAATCATATATCCAGAGCTTTTCTGTCCACGGTTTTTCACTCGCTGGTTTCCTATCGAAGAAGAGAACGTTTGCTTTTACACCCTGAGCATAGAATACCCCCGTAGGCAATCTTAATAACGTGTGAACGTCACATTCATGAAGCAGCTTCCGTCTTACCGTCTCACCGGCTCCGCCTTCAAAGAGAACGTTATCGGGCACGACAATAGCTGCTTTACCGTTTATTTTCAGGAGCGTTTTGACGTGCTGGAGGAAGTTCAGCTGTTTGTTAGAGGTCGTTGCCCAGAAATCCGGGCGTTCATAAGTCCTTGATTCTTTGTCCGCTTTACCCTCACTGTTTGTTATGGTAATGCTGCTTTTCTTGCCAAAGGGCGGATTAGTGAGCGCCATATCAAATCGATCCCCCGGATCTGAGATGAGCGAATCACCAACCTCTATAGGACCTTTTTCTCCCCCAATACCGTGGAGAAAGAGGTTCATTACGCACAGTCGTACCACATTATCAACAATGTCCTTTCCTGTAAACGTATTGAATTTGAGGAACTTCTTCTGCTCTTTGTCCAGTTGATAGTGATTAGAGATGTAATCATGTGATGCAAGCAGAAATCCGCCGGTACCGCAAGCAGGGTCGCAGATGGTCATTTTCGGTTCAGGACGTATAACGTCCACCATAGCCTTGATAAGCGGTCGTGGTGTGAAGTACTGCCCCGCACCGCTTTTTATATCCTCTGCGTTCTTCTGCAACAGCCCTTCGTAGATCTCACCTTTTACGTCGATGTCCAAACCGACCCAGGTCTCATCGTTGGTAAGCATAATGAGTCGTTTGAGCTTCGCGGGATCCTGAATCCTGTTCTGCGATTTCCTGAAGATGATCCCCAGCATACCCCTCTCTTTACCCAGCGTTTCGAGGATATGGCGGTAATGGACTTCCAATGCATCGCCGTCTTTTTCGAGCAGGCTTTGCCAATCTAATCCTTCCGGGATCGTTGACGGCTTGTTAAACGGCGGCTTGGTCTGCTCATCGGCCATCTTCAAAAATAGGAGGTACGTGAGCTGCTCGACGTAATCGCCGTAACTCACACCATCGTCTCGTAAGACATTGCAGTAGTTCCAGAGCCTTTGGACGATTGCAGAAGCTTTTTGCATCGTTTGATACCTCCTACTAAATTAGATCCCTTGCCCAAACTTCCCCACAGCCTTGCAGAAAAGCTCTAGCAGTAGATGACAATTCTGCCTCTTCACAACCCATTTCTCTCAGTTCCTTAAAAACAAATTTTAATTCCGCTTTTCGTGTTGCGCTACGCGATTGCCTCATAATATTTTGTGCCTTGCTAAGCAACATGTTACATTTGTTCCATATCTTTTTCCTTTCGTCCACTAACAGACGGTAATTTAAGTGGAGGATTTGTATCGTTACTTTCGCCCTTTTATAGTCGAATGTATCTTCATCGGCAACTGCAGGTTGTGAATGGCCTGTTTCATCAAAAGTTAAGAGAGGAGGATCATCAGGATCCGTAGGATCCAATAGATAAATGATCTCATCACGTAAATCAGAGCCGCATATGGCTGGACTGCATCCATCTTTTAAAGGAAAGTAATCCGCTTTACCGACTATTCCATCATTTTCATCACTATGTGGTCTATTGCCAATAGTCCCTGATATTCTGTAATTTTTCCAATCAAAGGCAAGCCACCAATACCCTTCGCGTTCGCCTCCGTCACATTGTTTTGCACGAAATTTCGGACGAAAATGATCGACATCATAATCCGAGTAGATCTCTTTCGCTTCAGAGTACCAACATTTGTTATGGGATACGCTTTGAAGCCACGTTTTAAACTCACTATCACTCCATATTCTGTTAGCCTTAATCAAGCTTTTTCTTTCATCCTGGAAATCTAACTCCATCAATTGTTGGGTAAGCTCTTCAGCCCTGCGCAGCCAAACTTCTGGTGGCTCTTTATCCTCTATATTTATGTATCGTCGAGTAGAGCTCATAGCGCACCTCCAGCTGGAGTATTAGCTCTGAGGTTACTATGAGCCCCCTCACAGAACCGGACTTGAGGTTTTCCCTCATCCGGCTCTTCAGAAGCACATCCTCCACGATTGAATAGGGTATAAGTCAAATGATATATCTTCGGCGTTGGCAATGGATTAAATGAGAGAAAACGATTAAACTGCTGCCAGTTATAACTCTTTTTTTGGCTACGCCTGTTTATCCACTTAAAGGCGAGTCCCATCGTATGATAGTAGTAACTCTGTAGCCCCTTTATATTACCGCTTA
>JAUWQN010000083.1 GCA_030611045.1 Methanosarcinales archaeon | reverse complement strand
GTAACTACACACGTTTTAGAAATCAGCAGACCTCCACATCAAACTGCACCCTCGAATAGATAAAAGTTTAATATCCCGAATCGTCATTTCTCCCAGATTCACAGCCCGAGTCACCACAAGCTTTATATACTCGAAATATCTAACAGATATCTAATGAAAAGAGTCCCCATAATACCGGAAACCGAGCTCAGAATCAGCAACATCCGTGGATTCTATATCAGAAAGGTTACACGTTTCGGAACGAGTGCAAAAGTCGATTGTCCGAAGGAACATCTGGGAAAAACCGTTTACCTCGTGATCTTGAACCATGATGAATGAAGACCCGCAGCCAGAGGATTTGAAGGAATACATCAGCAATTTAAAGGGAAAAATCGCTCAATTGGAGAAAGATCTCGAAAAAGAGCGCGCTGATAAAGAAATATCCCGGCAACAAATCAAGAAACTCAAAGAAGAAAACAAAAACCTCAAAAAAGAACTTGCACGATTACAGGGTTCCGCACCGGTCCTCGGAGCATCGGATAAGACCGCTGAAGCCGGCGGCGTTCCCACCTCAAAGACCTTCTACCGACGAAACCGACAAAATGGAGAGAAAAAGCCTACGGGCGGTCAACCAGGACACCCCGGTCACGCAAGGGAAAAACCGACCCCGAATTCCACTTCGATATCCATCACATTGGAAAAATGCCCGAAATGCGGCGCCCCTCTGGGCAAACCCGTTGATGGCGCGGAACAAAAGCGAACGGTGACAGATATCCCCCTCCCAGAGCATATCATCTATGAAATCGTCTATCCAAGGTACTGGTGCGGAGAATGCGAAGAATTGGTCCGGGGCAAAGCCTCGTGGCTGCCGCCCAATCAACAGTACGGACCCGCTGTAGCCTGCTGGATCGCTTATCAGAGGATGCTTGGTTTAAGCATCGGTAAGGTACAATCCAGCTTATTAGAGACTTATGGTCTCACTATGAGTGAATCCACGATTCTTAAGCTGGAGAAATGGGTGGCAGATGCGCTCAAGGAGGATTACGAGAAACTCCACGATGAGATCGTAAAAGCAAGCGTGGTCAACGCTGATGAGACAGGATTCCGAATCGGAGGCACGAATGGATGGTTGTGGGTCTTTACTTCGACGATAGGTTCGTATTACAAAGTTGCTCCAACCAGGGGTCATACAGTCCCCGAAGAAATCCTAAAAGGGTTCGATGGAGTTCTGGGCAGAGACGCATGGAAGCCTTATGACGTGGTAAAATGTTCGGGACATCAGCTTGACCTCCTTCACGTGAACCGGTGGCTGGAGAGAGCCGAGCTCAAACACAGGATAGAACCCCGCAGCCTCCTAACATCCCAGCCTGCGAAATTAACGAAACCGGGAAGACCTCCTGAACAGGCTATAGATTTTGTTGATGGAATTCGATCACTTCTGAAAAGGGCAATTGAGTATACGGATAAAGATCCACCCCCGTCCATGAAAGAACGTGAGAATGCAAAGAGAGAGTTTCAGGAAGAGATGAAAGCATTTCTTGACAGGAAATGGACCGATGAGGATACCATACGAATATCTAAGGAACTCCGAAAACGGCTGGACATGTTATTCACGTTCATGGATCATGAGGGCGTGCCATGGCACAACAACGATGCAGAACGTGCCATCCGTCAGGGCGTGCTCCATCGCAAGATTAGCGGTGGTAGAAGGACGTGGACTGGCGCTGAAGTATTTGAGGTGATTTTGAGTACCTACGAGACGGCAAAGAAGAGAGGGGAGCGATTTATTGAAATGGTCAGGAAGAAGTTCGATCCGTTATCGGAGGGGGAGGTTCGAAGCATGGGAACTTCCTAAAGGTGAGTAGTTACGTAATTTGTAATTAATGGTGGTTTGGAATATGAATCAAACATGGTCACTAAGAATCTATAAAGAAGGTGATGAAGAGAAAATTTTTGAACTGGTAAAAGCAGTGCAGGGTGAGAGAGTGCCAGAAAAGGAGCGATGGCTGAAGGGGTGGCGATGGCTACACATTGATAATCCGGCAGGTATTTCAAGAATATGGCTTGCAGAGTGTGACGGAAAATTAGTAGGACAGTATCCGCTTATTCTGGAAGATATGAAAGTTGGCAAAGAAAGCATAAAAGGTGCTCAAATTGTAGATACTATGACACATCCCGAATACAGACGCTTGGGGATTGCTAATAGCTTAGGAAAAAAAGCACTAAGAGAACTGGAGAAGGAGAAAATTCACCTTGCTTATGGCTTTCCGAATCAACAGGCATATCCGCTTCATATAAAATCCGGCTGGCTCGATGTCTGTGCTTTCCAGGTAATGATTAAACCACTTAACTTAAAGAAATTTTTGCAAAGATACTTTATCCGCAATAGGTTACTGCTTGATATTTTTACAGTTGGTGGAAATCTAATTATTAAAGCATTTTTCAGGTCTAAAAAAGTTCCTGATGAAGATATGTTAAAAATTAGGGAAATATCATGCTTTAATGATCGCATCAGTGATTTGTGGAATAGGATATCTAATGACTATAACCTGATCAGAATAAGGGATAAGAAATATTTGAACTGGAGATATGTTGATGTGCCAAATGCAGATTATATTATCTATGTTGCTGAGGAAAGTGAGGACATCTGTGGATATGTGGTTTTGGGGTGCGAAGATAGGGATGGCTTAGTATTCGGGTATATTTACGATATAATTACTCCAATAAATAGAGAGGATATTATTCAGAGCCTGATTGCAAAAGCTGTAGGATATTTTATGCATAAGGGGGTAGATGCTATCTTCTCCAAAATGGCAGCGAATGAAGTTTATCGCAAGAGTTTCTTGAGAAATGGCTTTATTCCGCATTTTAGGTTTAAGGGACGATTTATTGTATACAACACATCTACGAAGTTATCAGACGCATTTCTTAAAAATCTGAAGAATTGGTTTATTCAACTGGGAGATTTACCCGGGGTATATTAAGGAGGAGCAAATATCACGATGAAACAAGAATTATTGGAACTGATGAAATGTCCTTATTGTGGGACTGACTTTGAAGTTCACGAAACTTATGAAGAAAAAGACAGGGAAATAATCAATGGCTGTATAAAATGCGAATGTAGCGAGTATCCCATTTTGCGGGGTATTTTAAACCTTAAAATTAATCCTTTGAGCAAATATTCGTTAGAATTGCTTAAAAAAGGGAAAATAAAAGAGGCGGTGATGCTTTTGTTAGGGCCAAACGTTGAGGGTATTTGGACAATATCGGATTTTCTGAGGTCAAAGCATTTAGGTGGGCAATTCTTTAGTAATATCCTATTAATCTTAGTGGCAATGTGGGCAGAACATGATACCAAGAAATATTTTAAAGATGATTTGTCATTTTGTGATTTATTAGGCAAGAACTCGTATCAGGTTTATTTAAAACATCGCTTTTCATCAGAAACATTATGGCCTGTTTATCCTTTTATTCCACTATTAAAAGAAAACAAAGAAAGAATATTGGATTTGGGCTGTGGAAGGGGACACGCCTCTTTTATAATTTCTACATACGTTAAGCCTGAGGGACTGGTCTGTGCTGATCATACCTTCAAAAGTTTATACTTAACAAAGAAATATTTTGCAACGAATGCACAATTCATTTGCTTGGATGCTAATTACCCTCTTCCGTTTAAGGATGATTGCTTTGACTCAGTCTTTATGTTGGATGCACTTCACTATATCAAGACTCGTGCCCAATTAGCCAATGAGTTGAAACGTGTGCTTTATCCACAGGGATTAATTCTTTTGCTACATCTTCATAATTCTCTTACCTATAACATTGGAGCGGGCTATCCTCTGACTCCTCGAGCATGGATTAATTTGTTTAGAGGTGGGGCTCTGCCCCACGACCCCGCAAGCCCTGTAAGGGCTTAGTGCTCATCAGCATGT
>JAUWQN010000017.1 GCA_030611045.1 Methanosarcinales archaeon | reverse complement strand
TATACTCTATCACTCGTATGTTGATAAAGGGTTTATATAGGATGTTGATGAATTACTGAGAACATGGAAGAAGCAAAGAAGAGTTATAAATGTAAGTATTGTGGTGAAGCATTCGAGAAGCCTTTAATGCTAGCCTGGCATGTTAGGTCAAAACATAAGAGAGTGAAGAAACGAGAAAAGAAAGCGGCTGAGAAGGTAACGCCAGCAGAACAGTTGAACAAAACCATTGAAGCCATTGGTATCCTAAAGGGATTGCAGGTATCGCCTAATCTGAGTGAGGAAGAAAAGAAAATTTTGGGCGACGTAGCTAAGACAGTTGGGGAGCTTTTGGCATCGGTGCAGAAGGGCAAGTAAGTGAAGGATTGGCAGAAAAGATAAGGGATTTATAAGAAGTAATCAGAAAAGCTGTTTGCGGATGGGTGAGTGTATTTCCCCTTCCACCCACCGCTTCATCTCCTTCTTATCGTCATGACAAAGGGCAGGTTCACTTAATGCCTTCTTTCGGAGTGATGATACGTTTCAGCTACAATTTTCCTAGCTCAGTTACCATACCATAATATACCCCCTTCTTCCCGTTCCCCGTAATGGATTATCTTCTACCCTCCATTTACGCTGCGCACTACGTTGGAAGTACATAATCATATCAAGCTTTAAAAATATCGGACTTTTTACCTTCGCATAAATAGCTGGGTTTTTTCGCCTTGATTTGATACTTTCCAATAGCTATTTATATTCCAATAGCTTTGTAAGTAATAGGAGAAAAAATGGAGAACCGGTTTACTGCCGTATTTCAAAAGACGGATAAATGGTGGATAGCCTTTGTTGAGGAGTTGCCGGGTGCAAATACGCAAGGAGAAACAATTGATGAAGCTCGTGAAAATCTCAAGGAGGCTGTTGAACGGATACTAAAATCAAACTATCCGTGAGCTGAGTGAACGTGAATTTGCAGGTAAGGACGTTATTCGTGAGGAGTTAAAGATTGCTGTACCATGAAACGACGGCAACTCCTAAAACATCTCTAAACTCACGGATGTGTGTTTTTACGTGAAGGCAGAAACCATACGGTGTATTACAATCCGGCGAAAGGCAAAACTTCCACAGTGCCACGACACGTCGAAATTGACGATGCTCTGGCAAAGAAAATTTGTAAGGATTTGGGTATTCCGAAAGTGTGAGTTGAAGGTTCTTTCAAAAACATTTTTAATTTAGTTCCTTTTTACCTTCGCATAAATAGATTATCTTTTCACCTTTGTTTGATTTTAAAACTCAAAACACATCTGCTCTGAGGCTCTTTTCACCTCTCTTCAGCGATAAGATAATTCAGTTCCAACGTATTCCGCAAGACAAGTCCTGTGACGATTTAAAAATTTTATTCCTTTTCTTTTTTGACTTCTTGCTCCATTGTTATCTGTATTGTTTGCAATGGCGGTTCCTTTGGCAGTTTCTTTTTTTTCTTTTTTTCTTTTTTTTCTCCCATTTTTATCCCTCCAATTCTTTTTTTAATCTATCTGTTCTTTCCTTATATCTGTATACGATATATCCACAAATTATTCCAATTAATATAACCCAAAATATTGACATATTATTTATAGATATAGAGATGAACAATTCATCTTGAAAAATAAAACAAATCACTCCAAAACATATAAATTCGATGATAGAGCCCATAGTGAGCACAATAATCAACATCATAAATAATGCATTCTTTTCTATCTTGGGTATCAATTCTTTTTCTTCAATTAAGTATGTTTGGATTAATTTATCCAAAACATCCTTTCTTTTTTCTTCAGTTAATGCATACATCTCATCGGGTTTTATTTTTCTATAAATACTGGGAAACACACCCATTAGACAGATAACTATTGCAAACAATGCCAATGTTATACCTAAGGTCGGCGAAAGATTAATTGGCTTCTTTTCATACATAAAAAATACAGATGTAATGTAAATACCAATTAATATTGGTAAAAAATTCAATGCCGTCCACATTCTGCTTTCCTGTATAATTAAACGGTCCAATTTTTCTTTCCGTGATTCCTTCGCCTCATTTAAAACCAATTCCAAATTGCTTATTTCGTCCTCTTTTCCTTCATTTATTTCTTTCATTTATGTCGCGTAATTCATGATTTGAACTTCAACCACACACACTCGAACTGTGGGATGTATCCTCTTGTCCGTCACATCTCATTTATCCTTTTTCGCTTTTTCTAACTTTTGCATCGCCTTATCTAATCTCTCTCGGAACTTTCGCAATTTTGGTTCTCTATCCGCTCTTCCTGAATGAATTTTGTTTTCGAAAACAAAAATAGCTGTTCTTAAGATTCTAATCTCCTCCTCGTATTCACCTCTTTTTCTATAAATAATCGCTAATCTATCGTAGGGATGGCTCCCTTCAAAATATTCCTCAATATTTTTCTCGTAAAGTTCTACCGCTTTTTCTAGTTCCCCTTTCTTTTCAAATTCTATCCCCTCTAAGTTCCGATCTACTTGTATCTCAAATCTTCTTTCCTCGATCATATTTACCTTTACCTCATAAAGGCCTAAAGCACTCTTTGCATAAGCTCCGATCCGTTTCATACATTTTCCGATCCCTCATGCGTTCTTGAAGACTTTACACTCTTCCATGCTTTTATCGCATTCAATGTATCTTCCGCCGATCCCTTGAATTCACGACCAATCTTATCAGAAAAGATCACTTCGCCCAACTGCTCTATGTCTCTATCAAGTTTAAATTCCGCGGGATTCACGACAATTCTTTTGGAATCCCCAGGTTTCAGCTCTCCTGTTGGAACGGGTAAGTGATACGCTGAGTCGCGAACAATTGTGAGTTTTTCCGTGCTGCCTTTTATTGCGAAGCTCGGAAAATTTAGAAAGACGGAATTTTGGTCGTGGTTCTGTGCTTCAATGATAAGAAAATTTTTAATCTCTCCTTGCTCGTCTGGAGCCATTCCTAAATTGACCTTCACTCTAATGTCCGGCAATTTTCCATCTGCATCCAGCTCCTCATAGTTTCTTTGTGGTAATCTTTCTATTAACGCATTTGGATTAACGTCAGGTGCACGTAATCCGGCTTCTTTTGCGATTATTCTGAGTAACTCACGTATATCGTCTGGCTCTGAAAGGTCAAGGGCTTGCAGACTTGATAACGGTCTGGGAAGCGTACTTTTTCTCTGACTATGATAACAAAGAGGGATTACTCTCGCACCTTTCACCCATGCACCACCTGCCTCAAAGTTTATCCAAGGTTGCCTCACAGACATTTGCGTACACAAAACCAGTGCGATACGACAATTTTGTAATTTATCAATAATGCGCTCTTCCCATTTATCTCCTGGTTCCAATCCCTTATCACTTGATACAAACACTTCAACCCCATCCAGCAAGTTGTCTTCTAACCACTTCTTCACTTTTGATGCTACTTCGGCATCTTCTTCCACATGACTCACAAATACTACTGGCTTATCTTTACCAGTCTGAGTCCTTGGTCCTTCTTCCACCACTTTCTGGATTTTCTTAGCTGACTCTGACGCCTTTGATGCTTTCTTTTTCTCCAAGGCGAGCCTTCTTCCTCTCATTTCTCAAATATCTCTTCTCTATCAAGAACAAATAGAAATAATACCTCAAGTGTTGCAGAGTCCAAAGTCACACGCTTCTCATTTAACATGGATACCTGTAATTACATAACGTTTATTAATATAAATATAGGCATCAATATCTATGAACCTACTGATGATGAACGAGGATGTAAGAAAAGAGGAAAAATATGTAGCGGTTGTTTTGACAAATAAATCTTTTCACGACAAATGTTTTATTTATCTATCGGGAATTAGATTTTTAAGAAAGTATTTTTTAAAAAATGGAATCTCGTATGTATTGATGAAAAAGTTTAACATCAGGAAATTCAAAGAATTTATTTATGATGGAAATTGTTATGGGTTATACATAATAGGTCATGGCTGTCGTCATGGGTTGAAAATACATAAAAACAAAATGTTATACTATTGCTCTTTCAAATATGCTCCAAAAAAGGAATTTGTTGTTCAGTTGCATTGTAATCATGGTGGTGGAGAATCACTTGCTGATATAATTGCTTCAAATAGCGATAAATCTTATGTCTCGGATAACTACAGGTATCCTTGGTCAAATTGGATATATTTTCGTAGATTACTGAAGAGCACTAAATAGAACTGCTAATTCACCTACTCTCAACTTCCTTCCACCACCCTCACCTCTTCCTCCGTCAGCCCGTACAGATCATAAACCATCCGGTCAATCTGTGAATTAACAATCTTTATCTGCCGTTCATAAAGCTCTTTATCCCTCATGAGAAAAAACTAAATTATCGCTTTTTTCCAACACGTTAAGTACATCGGCAATAACCAAATAGGTGTAAATCACACATCGTTTAGCATCCTCTTTTGTTACCACAAATCCATCAGGATGAGCATTTTTTTGAATAAAGCTATCTAAGTTATCAAAATAATTTGATAGATATTCTATTTGTGTTTCTAACATCCTTCTTGTAGTTTCACTTTCGATTTTTAAAGCTCTTAAAGTATAGCGTAATTTATTTTTTGTTTGATTTCTCTTTGGCTTACTTTCATCATTTTGTAAATATTCCTCTTTAAAAATAGCATCGGTAAAATCCTTTAAAATCTCTCTGCAGTCAAAGGCAATGCGTGCATTTCTATGAGGGTGTAAATCAGAAAGTAGGTCATTATAACAGAACTTTAATTTTTCTAAAGCATCTGGACAGATTTCTTCTAATTTTACATCTACAAATTCTTTTGTTTCATCAAATATATGCTTCAGTGCATCTCCTTCTGTTTCTGTTACCTCTTCAATAGATTGTTCTAACCGATCAATGCCATAACTGTTTATTTTAGTAAAAAATCCACCACCTATATACCATGTAACGTCTACTAATCCCTTTTCGCCCAAATACTTTATATTCCTATCTAACTCAATTTCTGACATATCTAATTCTGATAAAAGTTTATCTTTCATTACTACATCATGCGGACTCTTGTTGTATTCCTCTCCAAGCGTTTTTAATATTTTTGTTCGTATCTCCTTATCTTTCACCTTTCACCACCTTTGTCTCATCCGCAAATACTCATCACCTTTCTGCTCTATATCCTTTAGAATTCAAAGTAGGGTATATAAAAGGGACGTTTACATTTTATCCAGAAACGAGCGGCAACTTCATCTACACCTCTACCTCTATCTCTTGAACACCCGCGAATCGGGTAACGGGTAGCTTCAATCCAATAGCAAAACCTGCACCGATCCCAATGATTATCCAAACAAAATCGCTCATTTTGGTACACTTCTATCCAACCCTTTGGTAACTGTAAATAAAAGCTTTTTCCCTTCAGGATTCTCACCTCCCGCACTGCTCTACAGCTCTGAATACTTCACTATCAATAGTGTATTGGTGTTGTAGGGAGGTTGAAATTTGAGAGCGTGAGAGTGGTTGGTAAGCATATAAAGCCATATAACCTTTTATCGAGAAAAAAGCATTCTATATTTGTTATTTAATCAGTCTCTTATGAATTTCATTGTGAGTGGTAAAAGCTCTTCCCACTCGTTTATGAATTCATATTGAAGTGCCAAATCTCTAATTCTTGGATATTTTTTGAAGATTATCATATCAATAATATCAAATACTTCACTTGTATCTCTCAGTGCATTTCTTGCAAGTTTTTCATTGAATGAATCTATCACCAAACTCGAGAAATCTTCTTTAGCAACTATATCCATCTGTTTTGCTGATGGGTGAACGTGCTTGTTTAGATAATCCCATGATGGCTTGAACTTTAATCGAATAGATAACTCGTTACTGTTAAAAATTTTACATAGCACACTTCCTACAAGATTCCAACCATAAACTTTTTCTTCAATTTCCTTGGTTTTCTCAATTTGTTTGTCAAGAGATAAATTAGGGTATTTAGTATCAACATAATAAGCTTGGCAAATAAGTTCCAAAATGTATCGTAGATTCCTATAAATCACGGGGTAATTCCCATTATGAAAGAGAAACTGAAGCCAATATATTTCTTTGAATAACCCCTGAAATTGAAAACCAACAATATTTTTTTGCTCTTTTCTATCATAATTAGAATCAATCCATCCAATAATATCCAGCCAATTATTTGCATGAAAGTCTATAATAAGAAGAGCATTTTTTTCACCTAAATTTGTGATCGTTTCTTCTCTTATCGTATCCCAACGGTCATAGAATCCATCTAAAGTCTGTTCAAGTTTTCTAATTCTATCAGCTCTCATTTCCTTCTCCCCCAACAGTGGGTAATTCTCACTTCGATTTTTCCACCACCTTTATCTCCTCCTCCGTCAGCCCGTACAAATCACAAACCAGCTTATCAATCTGCCTATCCATCGCTACAATCTCTTTTTCAAGCCGCTCATTTTTCCCAACCTCTTCCGGACATTCCTCCATTATCTCATCTATGATCCTCTTATTCTCCTCCTTTATATTAAGCCAAACATCTTTAAAATCGCTATAAAACCTTCATAATTTGTTACCGCTGTTACAAACATCAAAATGACCATCACGATGGTAAGCCAAAATATCCATTTTGTTAACTTTTTGAGATCTTTTTGAAGTCCAACATTGGCGTATGCAGTTACTGAATCAACAAGATCGTTTGTGTATCTCAGCCCTATACTTTGTTTTTCATCTAATTCCCTGAGCTTTTTGTCACATCTCTCTATTTGATACTCAGCATTCAAATACACCACTTTGAAGAAGGAAGAAACAGCTTGAGTTGTGTCTACCCATTTCACTTGCGCTACATCATTAAGATGATCTAATTCTTTCTGTTCCTGCAAGCAGGGCTTATGATCTTCTAACAGGTCTTCTGATGAGTCTAATTCATCCTTCACTTGTGACGAGAACTCAAAGAATTCCATTTTTTCGTCTATCAAATTGTTATATTGATTCATCAATTCGTTAAGGCTGCTCGGATTCTGTGTCAGCACTTCTATACTCTCGCTTCTTTTGAATTCACGTAGTTTCGATCTAGATTCGTTGATTTTGTTTTCCCACTCATTTAATTGTTTAATTCTGAAGAAGGAACAATGAAAAGGTTTAATCAAAGCTAGCAAAGTTTCCAAACCGTCAAGCATGATTGGAGCTATTAAATCTGGAGCATTTTTAAATCCAATTATTGTAAATTTGGTGTAACTGCTAAAAACTACCTGTGGAGAGACCAGAGACTTACCGGTCCAAGACATTTGGTTTGGGATAAATTTAATTGCATTTAGGGGGTTGGAATTTTTATCTAACCAATCTTCCAGTTTCTCATCGGCAACAATAGGATGTGCCCGTGACTCAATCCATTTGAATCCAAGCATTTCATCGAAATGTGCAATCCATAGAATGATACCATTGTGCCGCTCACTTGTATCGGTTGAAAACATGCCCGTAATATGTGGCGTTATAAAGCGCTCAAGCTCCTCTTGTGCATCCTCCAAAAAGTTCTGCCCATCACTTGGCGTTTTTTTATGTAAATTTTCAATAACTTCTTCTTTTAATTCTCCATAACAAGTTACATCATAAATATGGCGATGCTGTTGAATCACATATATATTTATCGACTCAAAGCAATCTGGAATTGGAAATTTGGGATTGATAATACCCCCATATTCCTCTATAACATATGCAATGCCACCACCTAATCTTTGAGGTACCATTTTTTGGGGTGATTTTCCTTCGAATAATATTTTCAGTTTATCATCCAAACTTGGTTTCTGCTTCGAATCAACGAAATCTACCAAAGCAATACCAATGCTTTTTATTTTCATCTCTCCATTCCTTCAATAACTTTTATCTCCTCCTCCGTCAGCCCGTACAACTCGTAAACCAGCCGGTCAATCTGCGCATCAACGATCTTTATCTGTCGTTCGTAAAGCTCTTTATCTCGTTCCATCTTTGCAGCGTGGTGTTTCTTATGCAGTTCGAGCATATTCTCCACCAAAGCTACGAGTTTATCGTGTTGCACTTTTTCGGCGGGATTGGAGAAGTCCGTAGCACGTATTGGGAGACGAGCTACATTTGTTCTTTTTACTTCGGCTAATGCTTCTCCTTTTTCGGGATTGAAAATTTCATAGATAAAATTTAACAGTCTGGAATTGATAATTCCAAGAAAATATTTGATGTCGTGCTCATTATTATCTAAAGGCGTGATGACGTGCATATTATTCAAACACAAAAACTGCTGGTTATCATAGCAAGCAATCAGGCTGTCACCTGTTTGTCGAATCATAAGTTTTTCCGTAGCGTCAAAATTGGCTGTGTAGCGTGGCTCAGCAAGCCAATCCCCATAACTTATCCAACGTTCTTCCAAGGGGGAAATAACAAATCTGCCTATGTCCTTACCACGTAAGTATTGCCGGTATGTGGCGTCTTTTTTGTAACTTGCATCAAAAGATCTGTTCTTGACGGTTTCTCTGGTTTGTTTTGGTTTACCCTTGTTCGTTTGGTAGGGTTTTATACCCACCACAACTTTGCAAAAGTCATCCAACCGTTTTGACTTGCTCAATACTTTGTCAAATAAGAGTTGTTCCTCTGGCGTAATGAAAATATTAACAGTATCACCATTTGCTTCTTTCCACCGGCTCTGCTTTGCCATGTGTGATGTTTCGGTCCCATCCTTATGCAGAATGGAGATATGGGCCTGTACACTTTCTGGCAGTGTATTTTGAATAATTACGATCTCAGCATCTACCGTCACGTTTGGAAATACACGTGATTTGAAGTGGCGAATATCGCGGACACATTTTTCAGAAAAAACAAATTTCCTGATATTTTTAAACAAAAGGTTTGTTAGCCAAGTATTAGGAATAATCATTCCATAGTATCCCTCTTTCTTGAGAAGGTTAAAGGACTGCTCCATAAAAACCAAATAGCTATCGAGTTGATAGTCCTGGTGAACGCATTTTGAATTTATGTAATTCTTCACTTGTTCATCAAATGCCGCTCCATACGGCGGATTCCCAATAACACAATCGAACCCACCGCGTTTCATAATCCCCCCAAAACCTTTTACATCGTCATTCCAATCGAAGACGTTGATTCGCCTCATCTCCGCTTCATCGAACAGAGTCGCCTGCTGCTGTGCATCGTAAAAATCCGGACCGATAAGCGAATTCCCGCACTTGATATTACCTGCAAGATTCGGCAGCACACCCTCCAGCCCCAATTTCACCTGCTGGTCTATGCTCTCGCGGCTTTCGTGCTCCAGCACCTTCAACAGCAAACTCAGTTTCGTCACTTCTACCGCCTGCGGGTCTATATCAACGCCAAAGATATTGTTCAGCAGAATCCGTTTCTTCTCCGCCGTGGTCAAATACCACTCGTTCTCGCGAACCTGAAATACAGCCTTCTTATGCTTCTTCGGCTTGTTTTCCGCATACCAGTCCAGATGATACTGCAGCAAGTGCGTGTATGCACCTATAAGAAAACTACCCGAACCGCATGCAGGATCCAGAACTTTAATCTCCGCAATCTCTTCCGGCGTCTTTCCCTCTACCAGCTTACCAACAGTGTTCTTGACGATATAATCAACGATATACTGAGGCGTGTAATACACGCCACCCGCCTTTTTCACCTCCGGCTTTGTCTCTACCTTTGCCTGATGACCTGCCGTCAGCCTGATGACCTTACCTAAAAACTGCTCGTACACATTACCTAAGATTTCGACGCCTAAAACTGAGAATTCATACGGCGACTTCGGATAATACAGACTCTGAATAATCGTCTTCAAGACTTTGTCATCAATTCTCAACGTTGACGTTATCTTATCCGCCTCGAAATCGAATATCCCGCTGTTGTATTTTGATTCTGCAAGTTTAAAGTGATTTAACAAGTGCGTGTAAACCTCATTGCCTTCGGATTTTGTCTGCAACTGCCCATACGGCTCGATTCCTCGGTCTTCGCAAATCCGCAAGAAGATTATTCTGTCTATTATCTTTTGCACCGCATAGTTCAACTCGTAAATGGACACGTCGGGATTGCGAAGTGCGATATTTTTAGCCAGCAGTTCACGCCAGCTTTCTATCTCCTTTAAAAATTCGCTGTCCACTTCCGCAGTGCCTTTCTTGCCCTTGGTTGATTGTGCGTATCTGTCAAAGCTGCCTTTGAGTATCGCGTCTCGTGAAAAGACATCGTAGATCTCATCAAACCTGTCGAGATATTCTTCAAACGTGTAGTATGCAATCCTACCCACGCTGGGTTTGTCATTTTGATTGGGCTTGATTCGGCAGTCGAAGACTGATAACTCCTCGAAATCCGTTACCACGGACAACGGCAGTTTTGCACTCCATGCGTACCGTCTCAGTTGATATGAAGGACTGACATCCTCTTTTATGTTCACTGCGGGTTTCTTCGCTTCGACAAAGAACTTCCTCTGACCGCCAATTCTGAAGCTGTAATCAGGTGCTTTTGTTGACCGCCCCACTTTTATCGTATCTTCGTGAATAACCTCCTTGTACTGTTCTGCATAGCCCTGCTTATTGCTCACGTCCCAGCCAAGCGCTTCAAAGAACGGGTCAATAAATTCGCGTCTTACCTGTGCTTCGTTATACGTTGACCGTTTATAAACGTCAAGATTGTACCGGAACCGCTCGACTAGTTCTTTAACCTTCTGTTTCGCTTCTTCTTTAATCGTTTTCCATTGTCTGTTCAAAATTTCCCCGCATTTTGAGCAGATACCATCTCGCAGACCACGTCAACGCTCTTATCATATCTATATTGCGCTTTTCTATCTTTGCTTTTGTGTCTATGCTTCTGATGAGCAGCGGGAACGGATACCGGTACCCGGAATCGCCACCACCTGTAATCTCATTAATCAGGTTATGCTCGCCGCTTGCAACTACCATTTTGAGCTCGTCTTTATAATCATCTACCAGCGCTTCAAATACACCTCTTGCCTTCTCCGCATGATGCTTGATGTCCTCGTCGCGAAGTCGTTCAAATCTGCGCTGACTCCATCCTCCTTTTGTGTGCTTCTCCTTTACACTACTACGAACGATCTTGTAATCAATAAACGTTTCTCGATTTGATATTCCGATAAACGACTCCCCTGCATGTGCCAATAGGATGCAAAATACCTTATTCTGCTCTAATAGTTCTTGCAACTGCGTGGTATCAAAGACACGGTCAAGTTTCCATCTGGATTCACCTATCGGAAACGGCGGTGTCATTAGCATGCGAACCATCCCCTGCCTTTTCATATCGTAGAAGAGTGCCATACCTGTCGGTGACTCAATCCTTTGCATCAGGTATTTGACATCTTGCTCAAGTTCAATAGTACTTTCAAATTCATTCAGGTCGGTGAATGATTCATTTGGGCGCAGGTAGACCGTGACAAGATCTTCATTTCTTGACCTGATCGAGCCAATCTGGGACAAAATGTCACAAGATTGAGCATTTGTTAAAGTTACTGCTCGTTTGGAGGTCAGTGTTAGGTCGTCAGTTTTTTGCGTTTCCTCTTTCAGATTCTCAAGCATGTATTCGAGATTGTCTATTCTTTTCTCTGCTTTTTTCAATGCCAAATCCGCTTCTTGTTTATCAGATACCGCCTTTTTTGCTCGCACCTCCTGCTTCGATAATCGTGTAGAGAGCGCTTTATTTTCTGGTTCAAGCTCGTTAATACGTGCTTGCAGTATTTCAATCTTCTTTTCCAATTCTTTCCGATTAAACAGCTTGTCAAACATGCGAAGCATTTTGCTAAAACTTTCCTAAAGTTTTATTTTTCAAAAACGCAGATCAATCCCAACTGACCGCATAAAGCGGTCTGTTGCAATCGCCAACCTTTCTCAGCATATTTATTCAAAGTCTCTTCAATTTTACCTTTATCTATTTCCTTCTCGACGACCTGTATCTCTTCGATAGGGAAAAACTCCACTTTGTATTTATGGCCTTTCATTTTTACTTTTCACCCCCTTTTCCACTCTCTGCTTCTGTTTCAGCTTCAACCTCCGTTTGTAATAGCTTAACGGATGATTGACCTTCTCGCACACGTCATCATTGTCAATGCAGTTGCCGTACGTACGCATGGTCGAACATGACGGCGCTGTGTACTTGGTACTTCCCTGACTTCCTGCTATGTGCACCACCTGATACCTCGTTCGCTCCTCGTCAAAATCCGGCGAGTTCTTATAAATCTCTATTATTTCATCTACCGTTAAACCGAGATTCAATAAAAAAGCAGTAACGGCAAATCGTGCAGTGTGCGGCACGTTCACACCATCTTTTAAATTCGCCAGAATAGCAGTGATACAAGGCGGAAAACAGCTTGGATCTTTCACCCGGAAGCCAGCACTTGTCTCAAAACCGCTGTCACCGAACTTCTTTCGCCGTTCCTCCAATTCCGCTTCTATATCTCTGGTATATTTACGTATTGATTCGCAAAGCGCTCCTGAAACGTCCAATGGCAGGTCTTTGCTTATCCGTGCATATATCGCTTCCTGGATAACGCGTAGAAATTCGCCCTTTCTCAAGTTTACCTGCCCTTTCTCCAGCCCGCGATTTACCAGTTTCCAGCGTTTATCACGCAGATTAGACGTGAATCGCAGATAATCAACGAACGGCATCTGCACCTGCGCGTGCTCATGCTCATGCGATAATCGCGAGAAATCTACTTGTATCTCAAACTCCTGCGCCATCTCGTAAATTAAATCGGTGCCCGCGCTGGAACTGGAACCCGTGCTGGAATCCTCCAGTAGTTTATTGTACGCCGATTTCGCTTCTGATAGCGCATATCTACGCACAAGGTGCGCATTACTGATACAGGACACTAAAATACGGGCAAAGGGGTAGGATAACAATTCCATCTCTGCCTGTGCAGTACTCATGATAACCGGCTTTCGGACCGCTCCTTCCCGTACCGCTTCACGTACTCGTTCTTTACCACGCAATCGTGCACGTTCAAAAGTGGCCGCAGTGATCAAATCATCCAGCGTAACTCCTAACGCTTCTACATAATTCGACGCTGCAGACAGAAAAGGATAGAAGCATAATCGTGCTTCTTCTGTTACTCCTTCCTCCATCATCCCCTGACGAGCCGTTCGTTAGCCGTCCACCGACCCGTCTTCTATCAATTAAAATGCTTATTCGGACTCTATCCGTGGTGCAAGCAAATAGCTGACTTTGCCTTTACCATCTGCCACTTCAAAATCTACTTGTAACGGATAATCCTTACCAAGGTTGAGCGTTATATTATCCGCATGACTCATTCCTTTGCTCATTGCCGCAACGTAGTCCAGCGAGTATAACGAATGCAGCGTTCCTGGCGTCAGATGTATTAATTGCTCCTTTCTTAATCCTAACCGCAGTTTATCCATATCGCCTTCTACCTCCATATAAAACTCGTCTCCATCTACACCCAGCATTATGTGGTCGCCTATCTTCTCCGCCGCGCGTATCGTTCTTCTAAACTCATCCGTCTTGATGATTACCTGCACGGGAAATTCGAGCTCCGGCACCTTCGGCTCTTTCCTCAGCGAAGCGGGGTCAAGCAGGGAGACGGTATAAGCGAGACTGCCCATCCTCGTGAATAACTTTTGAGCTTGCTCATCCAACTTCAAATTGACCTCGTCACTTCCTCCTATTCCCAGGATGCCTTGCAACTTATTGAAATCTATCCCTACCTCGGTAGCAGCCGGGGATTCATTCGCAGCTTCAGCATCCGATCCCTTCTCAAAATGGAAATCATCAAAAGCATCACGTTTCAACTCAAACGAAATCATTGCCACATTTGCGGGATCAACAGCTCGGAGCTTTAATCCATCCTCCGCTATTCTTAACTTTCCCTCATCCACTACTGCGGTAATTGACTCTATACATTCTCTTAACACTATTGCATCTATCTTAGCCTCAAACATTTCTCTCTTTTTCCTCCTATGGCTTGGTATAATATTAAACCAATATATATTTAAAGTATTTGGTGTGAGTGTGATATAATGCAACATAAGCAAGAACACACAGCCTTAATAATCAAGGTTTCTGATTTAACGCACTATATGCTATGCCCTCGACTGTTTTATTTCCGTGCGCGCGGGTACGAGCACCCCAAAATAGCAGGGGGTAAAGAAAGAAGCGTAATTGAGCATATTCTACTGAAGGAGTTAGGTTTTAATGTGCGCAAAATTTACGGTGTAAACGCTGAGGGAGGAGAGGGTGATAAACAAGAGGAGGAAGATGTAAAACAGGTAATTGAGGATATCGTGGACGGTGTGGAATGGATATATAAAGATGAGTTGAAAACGGTGGATAAGGATTTTTTTGAGGACGTGAAAAACGATTTTTTGAGCGGGATAGAAAACACCGAATGGCTCGATAAGCTAAAAAACGAAGACACAACGCTGGCTGAGTTAGAGCGTGCCTATGGCTATGAAAGGGAACATACAATGAGATCTGAAAAGTTAAGCATGGTCGGCAGCGTGGACAAGCTGATACGAACAGAGGAGGAAGCTATACCGTGCTTGATAAAAACGGGTAGATGCCCTGAGTATGGTGTTTGGAAAAGCGATAGGATGCAGTTGGCGGCGTATGCAATGCTCATCGAGGATGAGTTCGGAACAACGGTACAGAGAGGTTTTGTGGACTATATAAGAACAGCAGAAATTCGGGAATCGTATATAAAAAAGAGGGATAGAGCACTTGCGTTTCAGATATTAAAGCACGTGAAAAGAATTAAAAAGGGTGCTTACCCAGATAAAGGGGAGAATGCACCCTGCGATAATTGTGCCTTCCTCGACCGCTGCGAGACTAAGAAGACACTGCTTTCAAAATTATTTGGAAAATGAGTCTTTGACTCGCTACTCCTCAGTTAGTTGTTATCGAACTACTGTCTGCCTGCTACAAAGTAAAGTATTAGCGCGTTTATCGCCATGACCTCATCTTCTCGGTCATCCGTTTAAACTTATCAGATGGCTCTGCCCTTCCCGCTGTACTGAGATCAACTGCCTCTGCGATTCCCCCTATCTTCTCCCACGGGATTGATGCAACCATAATTTCCGGATCCCACCGCTCCATCCTCCGTGCACTTATGTCCCCGACCGAGAGGTTGAAGTTCCCGGATACAAGGGGATAGGTTATCATACTCCAGCAGAGCGGTCCCTTCATCTCGATAGACGGGGTTTTTCCATCCCAGAACTGGTTTAAGGTGATGAGCCGTGATGCCTGCTCGGCGTTTACAAGCATGAGAATGAGATCCGGCTGAAATATCCCCCTTTTAACAGGATAAAGCAATACCTTCTTTGAAAGACCAACTGGAGGTCGTGCAATCTTCTCAACCTCTATGCTTGACCTTATCGCTGTTTTAACATCAACCCAGAGCTTCTCGCCCTCAACAAGCATCTTCCACGGTATCTCCCCTTTCTCCGTAAGACCAATGTGGCGCTTCCCTCCGGAACAGGCACAGCTATCATTTGAAAGCAGTATGACGTTCCCCTCGGATGCCTTCAATATCGCCCCGCATACGGTGTAGCTACCCGTTTCGATCTCAACCCCAGGGTCTTTATCTGTGTACTTTACCCCTACGGGCTCCTTTTCTATACGTAATGCTTCTACAATATCCTCAACGTTTTTTATATAGTCCTTCATTTTTTCCCTCTACTGACTGTCTCGACGTTCAAATAAATATTAAGTATATAGAGGGGGTATAAGTCTTTGACGGTGGTCTTCCTCCCGCTAAGGTTGTAGACAGGGTGGGGAGTTGATTGATAGATAAACTATCGCAAAGAAAGAAGAGGTGTTAAAAATGGAAGAGCGGGGTATGAGCAGGGAAATGATAGAGGCGCTACTTCAGGAAAAGAAGTTGAAGGATTTATCGTATGAACGTATTTTGAGTTCGATGTGCACGTATCCGCATGAAATAGCGGTGTATGCACATAAGATGTTCCTGGAATCGAATTTGGGTGATTCCGGCCTATTCCCAGGGACAAGAGAGATGGAAGATAAAGTGATACGGATGTTAGGTGCACTGCTGGGCAATGAGAATGCACTCGGCTATCTCTCCACTGGTGGGACAGAATCGAATATCCAGGCAATACGAGCGATAAGGAACAGGAAAAGGAAGGAAGGCCTGAGCGATATGAACATAATCGTGCCGGAAACAGCTCATTTCTCGTTTGACAAAATCGCTGACCTCTTGAGCATAAATGTACAAAAAGCCTCGCTGGATGAAGAGTTGAGGGTGGACGTGAATTCGGTAGAAAGTTTGATCAACGATAAAACGATCGGTATAGTAGGAATAGCAGGAACGACTGAGTTTGGGCAGATAGACCCGATAAAGGAACTCTCGGAGATTGCAATGGATAAAGACATCTTCTTATTCGTTGATGCGGCTTTTGGCGGTTTCGTGATTCCGTTTCTTGATGAGAACTACGAGTTCGATTTCTCTCTTGACGGTGTAAGTGCAATTTCAATAGACCCGCATAAGATGGGGATGAGTACAATTCCTGCGGGATGTATTCTGTTCAGGGATGAGTTCTATTTAGACGAGTTGGTGGTCTCTACACCGTATCTGACGACAAAGGAACAGTGCTCATTGACCGGTACGAGAAGCGGTGCATCAGCAGCGGCTACGTATGCAGTACTCAAATATCTTGGTAAAGAAGGTTTGAAAACAATAGTAGATGAATGCATGCGACTCACGAGGCTGTTAGTGGAGGGTGCGAAGCGTATAGGCATTCCTCCGGTGATAGAGCCCGTGATGAACGTGGCAACGTTGAGTTTCCCCAGGGACGAGGTGGAAAGGGTAGTGAATGCGTTAGAAGAGAGGAGATGGCGCGTTTCTATGACACGAACGCCAAAGTCACTTCGGGCAGTAATTATGCCACACACAGATGAAGAAACGATAAAATTGTTTTTGGAAGACCTGGAGGATATGGTGTAGTCACTATACCCCGTACTTAACTTAAGTACGAGGCCTGCACCTAAGCACGAGGGCGTGTGACTTAAGCTACGGATACGTTTAAGGAATATATAAGCTTTCCGATTTTTTTATTTTTGATGCTTTCCTCTAAAAGTATTCCTTTGGTAAAGCTTTCTTTTTAAAAGAAAGGTTTGAAATAAACCGCTTTTATGAATTCATAATTCCGTTTGACATTGCTTTCTCCTTCTATTATCGCACCATGCCCCGGCAACAGAAGCTCGGTATCCAGTGCAGATATAGTCTCAATGGAGTTTCTCAGTTCGTCCGTATCACCAAACGGCAAATCAGTTCTTCCTACGCCTTGCTCAAACACCAGATCGCCGCAGATCACCATCTTTTTATCCACAGAGTAAAAGCAAATGCTGCCTGGTGAATGCCCCGGCGTATGTAATATCTCCAACTCTGTACTTCCCAAGCGTAACCGCTCCTCAAGCACAAAATCCGCACTGAACTTCTTTGCTATACCAACGCCAAGGAATTTCCGTGATTCCTCAGCCATAATGTCGAGATAATCCACTTGTAAGGGATGAAGTGCAACTTTAGCACCTGAAATTTCCTTAAGTGCTGCTGTTGCACCACAGTGGTCAGGATGAAGATGCGTAATCGCTATCACATCAATATCTTTCGGATCTATTCCATCGTCCTGCATCTCTTTAAGCCGCAGCTCGAGGTAATTTCCCAATCCCGGATCTATGAGAACTGTGGGTTCGTCCTTTATCACATACGTGTTCGCGTCAAGTGTTCCTTTCTCCTTGTACAAATACACGCTATCTTTAATTCTCATGGTGTTCTTAAGGTGCTGCTAAAATGTAGAGAACAATCAAGCCCGATTCAATAAATGCAGCAACGAGGAGCAGAGGCACAATCAAGATGAGGTAAACTCTCAAACCATCACCCAGCTTCATTTTTAACTGCCTTTCCTCTTTCCTCTTGAAAACCTCGCGTGCCAGTCTCAAGCCAATCGCCACACTGAAGAAATAAGCGGTGAGTTCAAACATGCCATGCGGCGCAATTGTAAGAAAGACAATCAAGCCCTCTTCGCGGGCAAACCAGCCGAGTAAACCACCGTTGAGAACTGCGGAAAACAAGGGAAAAATGCCTATCAACGGTCCCGTTAAGATATTAAGGAAGCACGTAAAGGCGTTATTCAAGAATATCACGATAAAAAACGCCAAAAAAATTAGCCATGACGGATAGAACTCTGTAAAATCTTCTATGCCCTCACTGAGCTGTTGAAGCCACGCCAATGACTCGTTAAAAGTTTCACTCATGAAACCCATATACCCCACGGCAATGGCGCCAGTGAAGAGGATAATAACAAATAAGAGGTAAAATCGCAGCGAATAAAGATATTCTCGCAGTACTATTTCTCCTTCTTTCATTTTTATAACTGATGACTTTTGGGTTATATACTTTTGAGCGGAATATATATGCGTATGGGTTATGGCAAATTACCCTAAAACGAAGTGCTATAAAGGAAAGCATATTCTGTCGTAGTCGGCAACCTACGCCGTAATTTCCTTACATCATCGCGATAGATGAAAATTTCGTCACCTTTTCCGCTACCCTCTCCTTCCTGCTCTTTGTTCCCCTCTTTTCCTTTCCCTAATATCCGCCTCACGAGCTCGCAATCCAGCTTTCCATGCACCTTTGCTATTCCCCTACCATAGTCCGGCGTTAATTCTATGTAAATAGGAAGTCTCAATTTTCTATGCGCCTCTTCCGGGATGAATCTCGCTATCTCCTCCAGTTCGCCTCTTTTTATGCGATGAATTGCTCCATCTCTTCCCTGCACTGCAGGTTTATCTTCCTTGAGCAATGCTAAAAGCGTCTTTCTTTCAGCGGGCAAATGCACGTTGAGCGCTTTAACCGCCTTTACGAAGATTTTGTCGTCGAACTTGCCTTTCATCATCACTACTAAATTACATTGAGCATGTTAGAATTTCTACTTTCAACGTTAAGCAACATTTATATAGAACTATAAATATACTCAATAAAGGTGATATGACATGGCACAATTAGGTGGAACACCAATATTGGTTTTGAGAGAAGGCAGTGAGCGAACACGAGGCAGAGATGCGCAGAGCAGGAACATAATGGCAGCGAAGACCATTGCAAATGCCGTTAAGTCCACGCTTGGCCCGAAAGGGATGGACAAGATGTTAGTGGATTCAATGGGCGATGTGGTTATAACAAACGACGGGGCAACGATATTAAAAGAGATGGATATCGAGCACCCCGCAGCGAAGATGATGGTGGAAATATCGAAGACTCAGGATGAAGAGGTTGGAGATGGAACAACGACCGCAGTAATCATTGCGGGCGAGTTGCTCAAGCGTGCGGAGGATCTTCTTGAACAGGAGGTACATCCAACGTTGATCGCAGCGGGATATAGATTAGCGGCAGATAAGGCATATGAAATTTTAAAGGGTATGTCAGGTAATATTTCGCCAAAGGATACAGATGCCCTACGGAATATAGCAGTAACATCTATGACCGGAAAAGGTGCGGGAACTGCACGAGAACTGTTGACCGACCTCGCAGTGAACGCAGTGAGTATGGTAGCGGAAAAAGGAGTGAAAGAGATAGACATTGACAACATAAAGTTAGAGAAGAAAATGGGTGGCAGCACTGAAGATACCACGTTGATCATGGGCATGATAATAGACAAGGAACGTGTGCACCCAGGCATGCCAAAAACAGTGAAGAATGCAAAGGTAGCACTGATAAATTCGGCTATAGAGATAGAGAAGACCGAGGTGGATGCGAAGATAGAGATTACCGCACCGGAACAGTTAAAAGCATTCCTGGACGAAGAGGAGAAGATGCTGAAGGATATGGTGGATAAAGTGAAAGTGAGCGGTGCAAACGTGCTCTTCTGCCAGAAGGGAATAGATGACTTGGCACAGCATTATCTTTCAAAAGAAGGCATAGTTGCGGTGAGAAGAGTGAAAGAGAGCGACATGAAGAAGTTGGCGAGTGCAACAAGCGGGAAGATATTGACGAGCTTAGAGGAAGTTAGACCAGAAGATCTTGGAAAAGCGGGGCTGGTTGAGGAGAGGAAGATCGGCGGTGAGGAGATGATATTCGTCGAGGATTGTCTGAATCCGAAAGCCGTGTCTATACTGCTACGAGGCGGAACAGATCATGTCGTGGATGAGTTGGAGCGAGGAATGCATGACGCACTGAAAGTGGTAGCTGTTACTTTGGAAGATGGCAAGTATGTCGCAGGAGGCGGAGCTGCGGAGATAGAACTGGCGCTCAAGCTGCGGGATTATGCCGCAAGCGTTGGAGGTCGGGAGCAGTTAGCAATACAGGCATTTGCTGATGCCGTCGAGGTCGTTCCGAGGGCGCTCGCCGAGAATGCGGGCTTAGACCCTATTGATATGCTCGTGGCACTTCGGTCTGCTCATGAACGCGGAGAGAAGAATGCAGGCTTAGATGTGTTCAAGGGCGAACCGACAGACATGGTAAAGGCAGGTGTTATCGAGCCACTACGGGTAAAGACACAGGCTATCAGCTCAGGAACGGAATCCGCAACGATGATTCTGAGGATAGACGATGTAATTGCATCGAGTAGAGCGTCAATGCCAGCCGGAGGAGGTATGCCTCCAGGTGCCGGTGGCATGGGCATGGAAGGAATGGGAGATTACTAAAATCTTTTTTTCCTCCCTTTTTTTATTTTTTTTTAAAAAAACGCTGAGAACGTGTGTTTGATTTTAGCATAAGATAAGGAGTGGAAGATAGAGGAACAGATAAAAATGGGAAGAATATTGGGCATTGATCTCGGGACGACGAACTCAGAAGCAGCTTTTGTAGATGAAAGTGGCGATGCAAAAATAATACCGAGTGCCGAGGGCAGTGCATACGGCGGAAAGATGTTCCCATCGGTGGTGGCATTTACCAAGGACGGTCAAAGGTTAGTAGGCATAGCAGCGAAGCGGCAGGCGGTGGTTAATCCTGAAGGGACTATAAGAGAAACAAAGAGGAAGATGGGTACCACGGAGAAGATCCATGTAAAGTCGGTAAACAAGGAGTTTACGCCGCAAGAGATTTCCGCAATGGTGTTGCAGAAGATAAAAACGGATGCCGAGGCGTATTTAGGCGAAACCGTAGATGCGGCGGTTATTACCGTGCCCGCATATTTCGATGATAATCAGCGGCAGGCGACAAAGGATGCCGGCGAGATCGCGGGCTTTGAAGTGAAACGGATAATAAACGAGCCAACGGCAGCGGCAATGGCTTACGGGCTTGGTAAGGAAGAAGAATATAAGGTTGCCGTTCTCGACTTTGGTGGCGGCACGTTTGATGTTACGATTATGGATATTGGTGAAGGAGTATTTGAGGTGCTTTCTACCAGCGGGGATACGCAGTTGGGCGGCACCGATATGGATGCGGAGATTGTAAATTGGCTTGTTGAAAGATTTAAAGATAAGGAAGGAATAGATTTGAGGAATGACCTGACGTCGATGCAGCGATTACGCGATGAAGCGGAACGAGCGAAGATAGAACTCTCATCTTCTATCACTACAACCATTAATCTACCGTTCGTTGCAGTCTCAGAAGGCGAGCCAAAGCATTTTGAGGAGACACTCACGCGAGCAAAATTAGAAGAATTGGCTGAGCCTACCCTGAGAAGGCTGGATCCACCTATACGACAAGCACTGAAAGATGCAAAGCTCTCGCCTGATGATATTAACAAAATAATACTTATTGGCGGACCAACGCGGATGCCGATCGTGAAAGAGCGGTTTGAGCGGATGTTAGGGAAGAAGACCGAGGGCGGGGTTGATCCCATGCAGTCGGTGGCATTAGGTGCGGCGATACAAGCGGGCATATTAGGAGGACAGGTGAAGGCAGAGATCGTTTTACTTGATGTCATTCCGCTTACGCTCAGTGTGGAGACCTTAGGCGGTGTTGCAACCACTTTGATAGAACGTAACACCACGATACCCACGAAAAAATCGCAAATATTCACCACCGCGGCAGAGAGTCAAACAAGTGTGGAGATACATGTCTCGCAAGGTGAGAGACCGATGGCGACGGATAACACCTCGTTGGGAAGATTCCATTTAGATGGTATTCCGCCAGCGCCGCGTGGTATTCCGCAGATAGAAGTCTCGTTTGACATAGATGCAAACGGGATTTTAAACGTCATGGCAAAGGATTTAGGAACGGGCAAGGAAGCGTCAATTAGAATCACCGCGTCAACGAAACTACCAAAGGACGATATAGACGAGATGGTGAAGGAGGCGGAGAAGTACCGTGAGGATGATAGAAAGCGTAAAGAGGAAGTGGAACTCAGGAACCAGGCTGATTCGCTCGTCTATACAACGGAGAAGACTATTGAAGAGCTGGGTGATAAGATAGCTCAAGATCAGAAGGATAAGGTAGAGCGTGCAAAAGATGCGTTGAAAGAGTCCTTAAAGGGGACGGACATGGCAAAGATAAAAACGGATGTGGACGAGCTGACGAAAGCGCTGCACGAGGTCTCTGCAGTAGTGTATCAGGAGGCTGCGAAGAAGGCTGCGGAGGCAGAAGCTGCTAAACAAGGTACAGCGGAGAGCAAAACAGAAACAGAAGGAGAAGGGAAGAAGGCAGAGGGTGAAGGAGATTACGTTGATGTGGAATACGATGTGAAGGATGAGGAGGAGAAGTGAATAAAAGTAATAGTAAGAGCAAGAGTGGAAGAAGGGAGAATTAACTAAATTCTCCCCTATTTTTCTTCTTTTTCATTTTCTCACGACTTCCCAATAACCCCCTTTATCAGGGCCGATTCTTTCAATAATGGCGTCGTCTTGCATTTTTTAAAGATGATATTTATCCCGTCTTCTGTTAATCCGGTTACTTCAGCCAGTTCTTTCCTGGTTATTTTAGGATTTTCTTCAATTAATGCAATTATTTTCTGGGTAGTTTTCTGGGTAGGACTTGGCACGTAATCTTTACGCTTAAATGTCGTGACAAAAATTCTAGCCACTACCTCATTTACAGAATGAAATTCATGCCCGGCTTCTTTTAAGAACCACTTTAATCTCTTAGAGCTGATATCTGTAAGTTTTGCGTCCTTGCAAACCTCGGAATCCCATCTAAGCTTTTCCTTGTTTTTCTCTAAAATTAATTTCTCAATCTCCTTTGCAGACATCAATCTATCTTCATCTGCAACTCGTTTGTAAGCTCTACCATAAGCATTACTCAATATAAATCTCAGTAGTACCCCCGCCGCCTCCTCACTCTCCAGAACAATAAATCTCCACAGGGCTTTAAACTTCGGTTTTCACTCTCTCAAACCAAAGAAGAATTTTTCAGGTTAGCCAAAGCGAAACTTCGAGAATACAAAAATCCCAGGATTAAAGACACGCTTCAATCGAATATGCTCAATAAGAGGTGGAAAACCCTAAATCCCAATCTCTAAACTCTAAACAACTTCAAAATTCAAAATCCAAATATCAAAACTGCCATACTGCCCCACGAGCATGTAAGACCCTGTAAAGGGGTTGGTTTTGAATTTGTAATTTTTATCATCTGGATTTGTTTAGGATTTCCACCCACAAGATTTTGAGCATTTACCTTCAATCCATTCTAAATCTTGCTATTTAAAAAATAGTCCGACTAACGAACCTGGTAAAGTGGAAAAGACGATGTGGAATGAATTTATAGTAATTGTTGAAAGGAGATGATAAAATCCCCTTTGCATGCTTCTTCAAATTGCGAAATATTCACGATGCATATCCCATAATAGAAAAAGGACACTATTCATTTCTTCTCCCATATATACAAATCCAGCACCTGAGAAAGCGTCTTACCCCTTTTTATCTCTTCCCTTACCCGTTCCTCGTTCTTCCACACTTCCTTTGCACGTCGTGCGATTTCGTACGCGCGCTCCTTTGGTACGACCACCACACCGTTATCATCGCCGATTATCCAATCGCCAGGCTTCACTTCCTTGCCACCACACGTTATCTCGGTGTTTATCTCGCCAAATCCCTTGGGCTCGCCGGCATTCGGCACGATGCATTTCGCGAAGACCGGGAATCGAATCCGCCTTATCTCCTCCACATCGCGCACTGCACCATCAATAACAAAGCCCGCAATACCCTTCTGCTTACAACTCCATGATGCGAGTTCACCCCAGGGCGCGACATCCTTCGAGCCCGCGTAAACCACGATCACGTCTCCTGCCTTTGCGACATCCGTTGCCTCTACCGGCTTCGCCCAGTCGCCCTCAAACGTCTGCACGGTTACTGCCTTACCCACAAGCTTGATATTCTCAAATAAGGGGTTTATACCCCGCATTACTCCTTTACGGTGCATGGCATCCGAGATGTTCGGTGTCGAGACATGCATAAACAACTCGAAAATCTCTTCATCCAGCGTTTTCTTCAGTCTTTTTCGCGCTACCTTTCCTGTTAATCCCGAATCCATGCTTTCCCTAATTTTTCGCGTTGACTCCTGCACCTTCGCAGTCCGTATTATGTTTCCGCCCACAATGACAACCTCAGCACCCAAATCCACCGCTTCTGCGGCAATTTCAGCGTCTATTCCGCCTGCAACTGCTAACGGTGTAGTCACCGCAGCAGATACTTCCCTCAAAAGACTTAACGTATCCATTCCTTTCATCTGCTGGTCTATTCCTACATGCACGCACACGTAATCCACACCCAGCTCGTCCAGTTCCTTTGCTCGCCCCACGGGATCAGCAGCGTTCATTATGTCTACCATAATCGCTACACCGTATTTCCGTGCGGATCTTATAGCATCTTCTATCGTAGCGTTATCTGCAGCGGCAAGTATAGAGACCACCGAAGCACCGGATTTCGCTGCCATCTCCACTTCTATCGCACCGGTGTCCATTATCTTCATATCTGCAACAATGCCTATATCAGGGAACGCCCCCCTCAGTGTCCGTATTGCGTGCATTCCTTCACTTTTAATCAACGGCGTTCCCGCCTCTAACCAGTCCGCACCACCCGCTACGCACTCCTTGCCTATCTCTACCGCTCGTTCTAACTCGAGCACATCAAGAGCAACTTGCAATATCTTCCGCTCGTTCTTTCCCTTCATGATTCCTAATACTTCATCTTCATCACGTCATGTCATGGACTTACGTTTCAACGCTTACGTAAATCTTTAAGAACAGGGTAATAAAAGAGAAGCTTTTAAACTCTGAAATTCGAGATACCAGCATAAATGCGGTGATAAATATGGCGTTTGCACTCAAGTTAGGTGGTGGCGTATGAAGCGGCTTGTACTTATTGCCCTTGTCTTCATTTTGCTCTTACCCCATGCTCAGGCACTGCAGATGCTCTCGGGAGATCAAGTATCCGTTGATTCTCCAATAGACGATGACGTCTTTGCAGCAGGTGGTACGGTAACGATCAATGCTCCCGTTTCAGGAGTTGTCATCGCAGGTGGCGATATTATTATCAATGCACCGGTAAGCGGTGATGTTTTTGCTGTGGGTGGGAAAATAGCTGTTAATTCTGATGTGAAAGGTAAAATTGTGGCTGCGGGTGGCGATATAGATTTGAGCGGTGATGCAAAGAATGCGGTAATAGTAGGAAGGAATGTCAACATCCACCCTACCACGGTTATTAGCAGAGATGCAGCCATTTCAGGCGGTACTGTTTCTAATGCAGGCACGATTGTAGGCAACTTGACCGTAAGAGCCGAGAATTTCTACAATACCGGAAGTGCGGGCAGTGTAGATTTCAATAAAAACGGAGGTCTACAGAGGTTACAACAACTAATGAATACATTTAGTATTCTCATGACCATTGGATTTCTCATCTTAGGGATCATCCTGCTCACGGTATTCCCCGCGCAATTCTTTAGTGTCACCGAGGAAGTACGGAAATC
Source organism: Methanosarcinales archaeon (assembly GCA_030611045.1). GTDB lineage: Archaea > Halobacteriota > Syntropharchaeia > Alkanophagales > Methanospirareceae > JACGMN01. The sequence goes on along the minus strand of JAUWQN010000017.1, from coordinate 1,223 downwards.
GCCGGTGAAAAACACGGTAGTAGGATTTCTGCTTATACTCGCATCGGTAATTTTGGTATTCGTGCTTGCGGTGACTCTTATTGGTTTCCCGGTTGCATTAATAATGGGGATGCTCTTTATCATCGCATTGATGCTCTCCAGCCTTTTCGTATCGTTCGCCATCGGCAGGAAGATTGTTAACGTGCTTAAATTTGAGACCAATGATGTACTGATTTTTGTCTTCGGCTTCGTTATTTTAAGTCTGATATTCAGAATCCCATATGCCGGATGGTTCATACACATTGTAGCACTTAGTTTGGGATTTGGTGCGCTTATTTACACATTACAGAGGAACTGGCAGAGCATAACCAGCAGTTCCGCCTGAATATTAATCAAGCAAATACCACACACACATCTTATGCATCAAACTCTTCACTCGACTCGATTGGCAGCTTATCTTTTTTGCGATACACCATCCCTTGAAATGTCGCTATCCGTTCATTCTCTTCGTTTGTTACGTCGATGATGTAACTGGCGAGTTTGTAATGAAACGATATTTCCCTCGCGTCCGCATATAAAATACCTGCTGATACCGCTTTGAAAAATGAAATACTCGAATTAATTGCTATTGCAACGGTACCATGAGAATTTGATGCCGCGGCAAACGCGGAATCTGCTAAGGTGAAGATTGCACCTCCCTGCACCGTACCAGCACTATTAAGGTGGTTTTCATTTATTTCAAGCATTGCTCGTGCTCTACCTTCTGAGATCTCTAACAGTTTAATCCCCGTCAACCCAGCATAATTATCCTTCTTAAAATACTCTTCTATCGTAGTCATTACAACTTCTTACATAGCTATTGAATAGTTAAATAAGTTTGTATTTCGGTGCTCATTATATTCCGTCTCTTCTCTTTGCTTACCTCCGCAGCTACGCTTCTTCATCGGCTTCTTATATGCTCTCAGGCTCGCTAAAAATTGCTCCTTTCATATCAACTTTGCTCTATAGCCAGTACTTCCGAAACCATAGAGTTCCGAACACCAGACCCTCATCTTAGCATCGAACCAGTGGATTAGAAACGAGAGAAGCACTGTGTCGGTTATGTGGACTGGGGTTTGCAGAGCACTAACGCAAGATTGCATACTTCGATACTCAATAAGAGTAACAAAAAGTAGATCTTGCAGTGCATGCCGCTCAAAAACGTTAAAAAATGCGGTAGCTTACGCTACGCCATGCTACCTACG
>JAUWQN010000088.1 GCA_030611045.1 Methanosarcinales archaeon | reverse complement strand
TCATTCATGAAGCATTTCATTCGCGACGCTTTAAACGCCGCATTGCAGAAACTTGTCTTCCCATGGCTAACGCCACACCCCACGAAGACTGGTGGAGAAGTGGGCTATTTCCAAAAGGCAATTTCCAATGCTGACTTATATGAAATGTACAAACGGAACCAGCTCGCTCATAACATCGTTTTTGACGTGGCCTATGATGTCCTTTCCGGAGGATTTGAGATAACGACCTTAGATGGTGAAGAGAACAAGCAGTGAGAAGTAGTTGAACGTTCTTTCATAACCAGTGTTACAAAAAACCTTTAGTTTTATAGAAACTTAAGAGCGTGCTGTTTTTATCGTGCGAACCTATTATTTTACAGACATCCTAATAAAAAATAGATACCCACAGGGTATTTCGTCGTTAACTATGGCCGAAAAGATTAACGTTCTCCAGCAAATTCAAGAAATATATGGCATCACTCCTAGCGAAATCCAGTCCGTTAGCGTGCTCTCTCAAAATATAAAGCAAATCCTTACGACACATCCCCATTTTACCAGCGTCTTAGTACTTGGTGAGGTTACGAATTTTAACAAAGCTTCTTCTGGACACATCTATTTCGACTTAAAAGATGAAAAGTCAGAAATTGCATGCACTCTTTTCATGAGTATGCAAAAAAATGTAGATTTTGATCTTGATAACGGCCTTCAGGTGTTGGTTAAAGGTGAGATTGCCACGTATGAGCCAAGAAGCCGATATCAGATTAACATTATGCAAATTCTTCCAGTAGGAGAAGGCTTATCTATTTTAAAGTTCAAGCAGTTGAAAGAAAAACTTGCAAAAGAAGGCTTATTTGATGAATCAAGAAAAAAGCGAATACCGATTCTTCCGAGGAAAATAGGGATAATGACATCAAAGAACAGCGCTGCATTCAAAGATATAGTAAATGTAGTGGACTCACGCTTTCCAAAAATGGACATAGTAATTGCACCTGTGATAGTCCAAGGTAAAAACGCATCGGAAGATGTAATCAGAGGTTTAAATCTTCTCTCTAAAATAGATGAAGTCGATACGATAATTTTAGCAAGGGGTGGTGGTTCCGCAGAAGAGTTGATGGTTTTTAACGATGAAGCTCTTGTCCGTGCAATTTCAGCAAGTAAGAAGCCTCTTATCACAGGTATTGGTCATGAGAAGGATACAACATTAGCAGACTTGGTAGCAGATCTAAGAGCATCTACACCGTCAACCGCCGCTAAAGCAGCAGTTTATGATGTTAAAAAATTAAAAGATGAGCTGACCTCTTTGGAAAGGCATTTAGAACGTTCCTATAAGACATACCTTGCCTCCCGTAAAGTATATAAAAAGGATGTTGAAATAAAGGAAAAAAATAGAGAGATTGCTAAGTATAAGGTAATAACTATTATTTTGATATCTCTAATTATTCTCATCTCATTTATAATAATAGCTTGGGTAAGTCCATGAACGATGAAAAATTTATGGATGGAAAACTGAAAATCAGAAATATTATATTAAAGCTTGATGAAGGTAGAGTAACCCCTGATGAAGCAAAGAGATTGTTTGAACAGGGAATGTCAACAATTGAGGAATGCGATTCGATTTTAAATTGCTATAAAGGCAAAAGAGAGGAGATTAGCTGAGAGATTGGAGTTTTAGTGAAAAAGCAACCTTGCTTTTTTTTAATCATCAAAATTCGAAAGAAAGCAGCAGCAAGAGCGGGGGTTTTTGAACGTGGGGTTATTTTAACACTACGTGAATCTGCTGTTGGTCCGAGGGTAAAAAAATTCCGAAGCGGCTATGAGCGTACCTCGCAGCCTAATCTGCCGGGTGGTGAACATCCGGAGTTCTACTGGACAAGAGGCTGTGATGAGGTGGTTTTGGAAATGACTGATTATTTGCCGATATTTTCTCCACTCTTAACTCCACTTGAAACCTACCTGTAACTATTTGTGGCATCGTATATGTATGGTTAGTTCTAAATTGTATATATCGTGATAGTTTTTTTAGTTGGGGGCGTGCTAAGATAAACATGGATAACCTGTTCGAGGGCCTGGTAGGCAATGGCGGGATATTCGCAAATAAGGATATACTGCGACATGCTTATGTCCCGGAAAAGCTACCGCATCGAACGGAGCAGATAAAAGTGTTGGCTGATATTCTCTCCGGGGCGTTGCCGGGGGAGACGCCCTCGAATATATTGATATACGGTAAGACCGGTACGGGCAAGACCTCGACTGTGAAATATGTGAGCGCTGAATTGGAGGAGACGGCACGGAAGAGGGGCAGTAATTGCTCTCTGCTGTACATCAACGGCGAGATGGTTGACACGCAGTATCGGGTCTTTGCTTATCTCGCAAGGGCGTTCAATAAGCGTGTTCCGATGATCGGGTGGCCAACGGATATGGTGTATTCCGAGTTCAAGAACGGGATAGATGCTGAGGAACGGTGCGTGATTGTGGTATTAGACGAGGTGGACAAGTTAGCGAGCAAAGGGGACGAAGCGTTATATAACCTGTCGCGGATAAACGGAGAGCTTAATAATGCACGGGTGAGCCTGATAGGGATCTCGAATGACCTCACCTTCACGGACCTGCTGGACCCGCGTGTAAAGTCCTCGTTAGGCGAGGAGGAGATAATATTTTCGCCTTATAATGCAGAGCAGTTGAAGGACATCTTGTATGCGAGGGCGGTGAAGGCGTTTAACGATTCTGTGCTTGGCGATGCGGTTATACCGCTATGCGCAGCACTCGCAGCTTCTGAGCATGGCGATGCACGGCGTGCTCTTGACCTGCTCCGCGTATCAGGCGAAATAGCAGAACGTTCGGGATCCCGCGAGGTGAGCGAGGAGCATGTAAGA
>JAUWQN010000071.1 GCA_030611045.1 Methanosarcinales archaeon | reverse complement strand
GAGGTACATCCACAGGGAGTATATACGCAATACTGCGGATATACTGGAGTTATATGAAATTGCCCGAACTTTTATATTATTTCATCACACGGCCCTTTGTATTGGATTTACATGTTAAATATTCCGTTTTCATGGGACTTAATATTTATTTGATGAGGGAATAATTATGCCAAAAAAAGTCATGGGTTGGTATTATAATCCACCAAAACAAAAAGTAGATAAATTTGCAAAAGAAGGAATTAAAAAGAAATGCGACAAATTTATCGAATCTGTTCTTAAACCAAGGTTTATTTCAAATGAACAATCTGCATTAGATAGACCATATGTAATAGATATATATTCTAAATGGTGGAAGAATTTCATATATTTCTATGCAAAATATCAAGATACTCGACCAGAGGCAATTGAATCCACTTACGATTGGAAGTTAGCTCGTATTGAATATCTTAAAGAAAATAAATATAATTTAGCTTACTTTCGCCACACTGGGAAATGGTGGGTAATATTTTATGAAATCCCATTAGAGGAATGCTTTGAAGCAATTGAAGATATGCCCCATTTTCATCCATATTAAGAATTTTTATATTATTCCGATGTAAATTTACTTTGTAGTTATTAGGTCACAGGCACAGAAAAAAGTTCGGGCAACTCTGCGGCACTTCGTGCCTTGCCTCGCCTTCGGCTCGGTCATATAACACGGGCTATACGGCTCACTTCGTTCGCTCAAATCGGCTATTGCCGACTTCGTATAGCCCGAAACCGTTAGGCCGCATGCACCGGAAAGGAAAAATATATTAGCATTGACAAACTAAATTGGTAGGTACGCAGTTAGGAAGTTTGATAAGTCGGAAAGTTCTTTTTAAAAAGAGCTATAAGGAATATAGGATATGCCAGTAATAAGATTATATTACGAGGATTTGGAAAACCTTACCGGTGTGAGCATTGGGAAGATAAAGGAACGACTGCCGCTGCTGTGCGCGGATGTAGAGCGAATGGAATTGGATTATATGGATGTGGAGTTCTTTCCGAACCGACCTGATCTATTTAGTGTGGAGGGTGTTGCTCGTACACTGAAACAATTTTTAGAGATCACGCCAGGCTTAGCAAGTTATAGCGTGGAGAAGTCGGGCATCGAGATGATTGTGGACGCTTCGGTTCTAAACGTGCGACCGTATATCGTGGGCGGTGTTGTAAGGAACTTGCAGTTCGATTCGATGGGGATAGAATCGCTGATGCTCTTACAAGAGCAGTTGCATCGCGGGTTAGGTCGGAACAGGAAAAACGTCTCGGTAGGCGTGCATGACTTAGCGAAGGTGAAACCTCCATTCAGGTATCTTGCCGTTGACCCGAGTTTCTCTTTTGTTCCGCTTGACTACGAAGAAGAAATGACGATGGCAGAGATTTTAGAACGGCATCCAAAGGGGGTTGGATACCGCTACATTCTCGAAGGTAAAGCTAAATACCCCTTGATTTTAGATTCTGAAGGAAACGTCCTTTCTTTTCCGCCTATTATCAATGGTGAGCTGACGAGGGTTACGGAATCTACCGAGGAGATATTTATCGATGTTACAGGCTTGAATGGGCACGTTTCAATTGCACTTAATATTATTGCCACGGCACTTGCAGAACGAGGAGGACAGATTCAATCTGTGGTGCTTCGCTCGCCGAGCGAAAGCGGACTGGAAGTGAAAGAAACACCCTGTTTAGAGCCTACAACGATGGAAATATCGGTGAAAGAAGCCAATTCGCTTATAGGTATAGATTTGAACGCAGAAGAATGCAAGAAGTGCTGTGCGCGAATGGGTCTTGGTGCGGGGGTAAAAAACACGGGAACGATCGAGGTGAAGATACCAGCGTATCGGTATGATATACTCCATCCCTGGGACATAATAGAAGACATCGCTATCGGGTATGGCTACGACAGGCTAAAGCCTGAGCTTCCGGAGACAGTGGTCATAGGCGAAGTGCATCCGATAGAGGAGAAAAAGACAGCGGCGCGTAAAATAATGACTGGTTTGGGCTATTTCGAGGTGTTTACATTTTCGCTGACCTCTGAACGGAAACAGTTTGCACTGATGCGGAGGAAAGAACGTGACGCAGAAAAAGTAACTGTTGCATCGCCCATAAGCACGGAGCATACCATGCTGAGATGCTCTATTCTTCCGAATTTGTTGGAAATCCTCGCGATTAATAAGCATCGCGACTTGCCGCAGCGGATCTTTGAAGTCGGACCGGTAGTAATGAATCTTAAGGAGAGTTACATGCTTGCGGCTGTTTCAACGCATGCCAATGCGAACTTCGCAGAAGTTAAGTCGGTGGTGGATGCGGTGCTCAAGGAGATGGGGATGGACGATGCAGAAGTGGTGGACTCGGATGATGGCGCATTCTTTGAGTACGGTCGCAGAGCGGACATCATAAAAGACGGTAGGAAAATAGGCGTTTTTGGTGAGTTGCATCCGGAAGTAATCACTAATTTCGGGTTGGATCATCCCGTGGTGGGGTTTGAGGTGGCTATAAGTAGCCTGGAAAAAGAGTGAAACTGGATGCACTTTAAATGTTACGATTTCTCCTTCCTACTCCGATACCTGTAAAACCTCTGCTTCAAAACTTCCTTTTCTGATTCGATTATAAGTTCGGTTAAGTGCTCGTTTACCGCATCTTCCCTTTTCAAGATTTCACGGGCATCTTCGGCGTTAAGCCCTTTACCAGCAAGAGTGAGCAACGCCGCTTTCCCATAGCTTGAAATCAACTCGACCGATCGCTCTGCGTCTTCAAAGAGCTTACTTGCCTTTTTACTCTTACTCTTCTCTTTGCCTTTACTTACACTTCTTCTCACCTCGGTTTCATCTGCTTTTAACGCCCCTATCCTCTTTGATTCGCATTCAGGACATTGCATACCTCCCAACGCAACATCATTTATACGCTCGACTGCAGTATACTGCCAGCAGTTTGTGCATACAAAAGTCAAGGATTCATCTAACAGCCGTGCATTCACGTATTTGAGAATGACTCGATGCATTCGCTCTGGCGGGATGAGCTCGTATCCACGTTTTATCACTTCAACAATTCCTGCGATTGGGCTGACCTCTTCGCCTTTTATTACCGCTATTTTCAACTCACCCACGTTTAGCCGATTTAAAAGCTGGGCCGCTAGAGCTATATCTACATCCTTATATTGAGCTTCCCGTAAAGCTTCATCAAAGACCGCTGAACCTTCAAAGCTCCTTATCACGTTATCCACGTCGAGTCCGCTCAATGCCGCATCCCTTGCTATAGCTCCAAATCTCCTTGCCACATGGATAAACCTCCGTTTAAATAGTCTACTGCGGGCTAATGCGTTCAAGGCGAGCTGTTCAACATTTGGTTTGGCCGCTAAATCAAGGATAACCGCCTCAACATCTTCTGGCTCCAATGCTGTTTCATCGGTTTTGAGCAGTATCCGGTAGGGGTCTTGTTGCACGCCCACCGGCGCACCGAGCTGGTCAGACAGCACCGCAGCTAATAGCATAGCTAATGTTCTATTAGCCCGAAGACCAAAAGAGCAATGCAGGATTATGTGATCCTGCCATCGTTCGAGTGTTAACAGCTTATCAGTCGGGACAGGATAACCCTTTTTCACGTGCTGGACGACTTCGTCTAAAGCTCTATTAATAGTCTCCTCGCTACACGGATAGTTCTTTATGAGTTCCTTTTCCATAGTCTCAACCGCATTACCAATTTCAAGCTCTTGTTCTTGTTCTTGTTCTTGTTCTTTTTTCACAAACCCACGAATCTTGCCAACCTCATTAGCAATCGCATAGGGAACGGGGATCTCCTCACCCGCCCAGCTCGGGATGGAGCCTGTTGGATCGTCTTCGTGTTTTACATAGATCCTATCACCATACACGTGCAATATCTTCCAGACACGACCACCTTCTATGAACTTGTTCCCGGGACTGGCGTATTCAGCAACAAACGCTTCATCTAAAACGCCGACAGGTACATCCTCCTCTTCGTCAATAACCAGATAATGTCGCTCCTCAGGGATCATGGACAAATGCTCGAAATAATAACTGTAGAGCGGTTTTATCCGCTGCGGTCTTAAAAATACTTTATCCTCCGCAGAGAACCAGAGCAGTCGTGGAATGCGGGAATGCATGTAACTTAACACGGCGACTAATTCGTGCTCCTCAAGGTCTCGATAAGGATATGCTTTTTTTATTATGTTCAAGGCTTCTTCAAAGTTCCATCTCCTTTTTGTCAGAAGCAACCCAGCTATTTGATGCGCCAATACGTCAAGCGGTTTCTCAGGAATATCCGCGGGCTCTAAATCTTCCGCAAGCGAACGACGGCAAATTACTAAAGATTCCAAGGCATCGTCTGAATCCTGGACCACAATCGCACCATGTGCAATCCCCCCGACTCTATGACCGCTTCTGCCTATTCGCTGAAGGAGTCGGGTAACCTGCCTCGGTGAGTTATATTGAACGACAAAATCCAACCTCCCGATGTCTATCCCCAACTCTAAAGAGCTCGTGCAAATAATCCCGTGCAGCGTGCCTTCCTTAATACCACGTTCAACATTAATTCTCGATGGCTTGGAGAGTGACCCATGATGAACGCCCACGAGGAAGTTCAAATCCCAAACGCGGAATCGGCTGCCGAGTATTTCGGTTATCGAACGTGTATTGGTGAATATCAGTGTGGATTTATGCTCTTCGACGAGCTTCTTCATCAATCGTAACCGTGCAGCGACTTCTGGATACGTGTAAAGCTCCTCAGCCAGTTTATAATCCTCCGAGCGGGCTTTTGGATAATATACCTCCACCTGCACTGACCTGGCCACGGAAACGTTGATTATCTCGCAATCTCTTTCTGTGCCGACCAAAAATTTCGCCACCCTATCTGGCGAGCCGATGGTCGCGGACAAGCCAATGATTTGGAATTCGTCGTTTTTTAAGTACCGAAGCCGCTCTAACGCCAGTGCGAGTTGAGAGCCGCGTTTGTCAATCGCAAGCTCGTGCACTTCATCTATGATTACCCACTTGACCGATGCCAGATGTTCACGCATAATCCTACCGGGTAATATCGCCTGTAACGTTTCCGGCGTGGTAATTAAAATATCAGGTGGAACCATTGCCTGAGCTTCTCGTTCCCGCGTCGAGGTGTCTCCGTGCCTCACTCCCAACCGCAGGTCAAGTCGTTTACACCACCATTGTAATCGTTCAAGCATATCTCTATTCAAAGCCTTCAGGGGCGTTATGTAAAGTGCTTTTATCCCTGGATTACGCTCCGTTTTGATTAAGGCATCTAAAACCGGTAACAATGCAGATTCGGTCTTCCCTGTTGCGGTTGGTGCGATCAATAATACGTTCTTCCCAGCCATTATCGGCGGGATAGCTTTGATTTGGGGTTCAGTAGGCAATGCAAAACCCTTTTCTCGAATGGTTTTCTGGACAGGGTTCGAAAACGAGGTGAATACGGTAGTAGTGGGTGGCATTTCTGTTTTTCGTGGTGCTTATATTCTAATTATCATTGTGATCTGTCATTGATAAGTAAAGAGAATTTTGAAAAAAAACCGAAAACATCGAAAAATATCCCGAAAGTATATAAATGATGGAACGGAAAGAGGAGTAAATCAAAATTCTCATTAGTAGTTTAGTAGTTTTATGGTTTGTGCAGCAAGCAAAAGCCCCGCCCGCCATCCCCCGCCTCATAGTTGATTGCCGTCGCTGTTGCCTTGCCGTAGCAATGAGCGGCTTGCAGGATCATTAACGGCTTCGCGGACTGCGTGGCGCGAAGCGGCTTAATAATGGCTGCAAGGGCTATGTTGTTTCGTTGCAGATTGCACGCATTGTCGTCCGCTGCCGCCACTGCCCCGCTCCCGTGATGCTCCGCAAGTTAACATTCACAACCTCAATATCTAAACAGGAAACTGAGAAGCCATTCTCAATGCCTATAGTATAGTGACAAATGGGCGGAAGGTGGGGCGACGGCAAATAGGAATGATGTTATCGTGCCATCAACTGAGTAATACCTGCAAACAGTTTTGGTGCTTTATGGTGATTCTATAACAAAAAAATAAAAGAGGGGTAAGTTTACCATTCCCCATCTATCCAACTTCTTTATTCAACCGCTTGCAGAATGTCTTCAACTTTCACGGTCTTCCTTCCAGCATGCTTCGCGAGTGCTACGGCTTTTTTCGCTATTTTCTCCCCTTCTGCCTCTATCAGTTCCGCCAATTCCGCAGTGGCGTCTTCGCTTACCCGCTCTGCTCCTGCGTTCTTAATCAACCTGGTTACAGGTGCTATTGGTAGTTCAGCCATTTTTATCACTATGATTA
>JAUWQN010000008.1 GCA_030611045.1 Methanosarcinales archaeon | reverse complement strand
TCCTTCCAGAGCATTCTTAACGGTGTCTCGGGTAATCTCACCCGTCTTCTCTTTCAGGTCTTCTCCCTTCTCGACAGTTTTCACCACTGCTTCTCTAACGGCTGTTGTTTCCTCAATCTCTTTTTCAAGAAAGCCTTTTACGACACTCTTCACCGCTTCCACTGCCTTATCGCCCGCTTCTTTTGTGGCGTCCAGAGCTGCTTCCGCAGCGTGTTCTGTCAGGTCAGCGGCTTTGGCACCCGCCTGTTTCGTACCTTCAATTATGCCCTCGGCCGCTCCTTTGGCAATCTCAGAAGTCTCCACCTTTGCCTTCCGTGCGCCTTCGATTGCGCCTTTCATGGCGTCCTTAGCCACGGATTCCACTTTTTCCTTTGTTACTTCAGCTCCTTCCAGAGCATTCTTAACGGTGTCTCGGGTAATCTCCCCCGCCTTCTCTTTTACGTCTTCTCCCTTCTCAACCGCGTTCACCACCGCTTCTCTAACGGCTTTTGTTACCTCACTCTCTTTTTCTTCCATGATTTCTACCCCCTTTAATTATGACAAAGGGCGTAATAATAGAAACGTTTTATGCAAAACGCTTTGCGGAAAATAATGTTTCTTTCTTAGCACAGTGTGGGGCTCCGCCCCACGCCCCCGAAAACCCGGTAAGGGTTTATATTTCTTTGGAAAAGAAAGAAAGTGTTTTGTAATCTCGCGATCTACTAAAAGAGCCCAGCCTTTATTTCCAGAACCTTAGTGACTTCATCCAGTATTCCCTGCATTTTACCTTTTACTTTCTTCCATGCCTCCCGAATCGGAACCGCGGTATAAACGTATTTAAGCCTTTTGCCCTGTTCTACCCGTTTAATTATGAACCCTTTCTGGTCTAATCCCCGGATATACTTCCGGATTGTTCGTTCCGAGAGATTTATCCGGTCTTCAATCTGTTTTATCGTCAACGACGAGTTCAGTAAAAGATCGTAAATTTTGATTTCTATTGGCTTAAAATTGAGAAAGCTCAAAATAGCACTCAATAATTCTATCGGCTTCTTCCCTTCTTCCAGTGACTTTTCTATATCCGCGATAGCACTCCGTTTTGCCATTTCCATATTTGTACTATGAACAAATTACTATATAAAAGTTTCATAGGTATGAACTTAACGAAGCGCAGGTACAAACACACGCACAAGAGGACTGCAAATATAAACTGCTATTGACGCAACGATAATGGCTACGGGATAAACAAACGGCAGAGAGAAGAGATAGAAGAAGAACAGCGTGAAAAAAATGAGCCCTGCCGGTATCACTATCCGCTTATCCCTTATATTTCTATACCTTATTCTGCTGGTCATCAAGAAGCATAAGATGCCCATTAGACCAATCAGAAGGGAAGCGCTGGAATAAGACGGAAACGGCAACGGCAACTCGAGAGTCAGGAGCAGGAACGAAGCTAAAAAAATCGCGCTGCCGGTAATTGGGAATCCTTCAAAATACCCTTTTTCTTTTTCCGAAAGAAAACCGGTGCTAAAAGAAAACCTGGTTTCTTTGGTAACGCTTTCTTTAGCGTCGAACCGCGCAAGCCTTAACATCCCGCATATTACATACGCGCCGCAGAATGCCAGTACAACGTTAATATACATAGCGGGAACCGCGAAATAGTCCTTAATAAGTACATAGATAATAATCGCGGGTGCAACGCCAAAAGAGAGCATATCGGCAAGCGAATCGAGATATTTACCTAATGGGGAGCTTTCTACATTTCTCGCCACCATACCGTCCAATCCATCAGCAACTACCGCGAGTAAGATCAATATACTCGCGTTTTTAAGCGCCTTTTCGGTTATATTAGTGCCCGAGATTACAAATAATATCGCTGAGAAGCCGAATAACGCATTGAGTATGGAGAATAAATCGGGCAGTTTTATCTGCTTTATGATACTATCATCAGAATAATCAGCTTTGTTCATTTTTTTGATTTATGATGCGCTTTTCCCTTATCCCTGCCCAGATAGACGAACCGATCTAATCTCCTGCTGAAATCGCTCCATACCCCCTCTTTACCTTTTGCCGCCTCATGCTTCTGTACCTGCAGGAATTCCCTGAGCTGAGCATCGAGCATATCCGCATAACATAAAGCTTCGGCTTCTGCAAACAGGGGCTTCACCGGGGAGCCCCATTCACCGTACCTATGATGACTCAAGATGAGATGCAGCAATCTAAGCCTGAGTTCCTCCGGGAAACCCGTTATCCCTTTTATTTTATCGTCCACCATTCGATAGCCCAAGACGATATGGTCTATAAGCCCGCCTTCTTCTGTTACGTCTATCCGGAATGTATATTCATACGCTGCCGTTTTCCCTACATCGTGCAGGATGGCACCCGCAAGCAGCAGATCACGGTCAAGTTCGGGATAGAGCTTACAGACGGTTTCGCATACCACCATAACAGACTGAGTGTGCTCTATCAGTCCGCCGATATAATTGTGATGGTGAATTTTAGCGGCAGGTGCTTTTTTAAAGGAACTTACAAACTCGGGGTCGTTGAGGAACGAAAGAACCACACGCTTTAAATAATCGTTCTCCATACTCTCTGCCGTTCTCAATATTTCGTCGAACAGAAAGTCTATATCTTTCGACGTCATTGGCAAAAATTCCGCGAGGTCGTACGGTTCGGTGCTTATTCCGATTCCGCTGGGCTCGAAGATTAACTGTAAGCGACCTCTAAAGGATTCCACCACGCCCTTTACACGAACGACGTCGCCGGGCTCGAATAGAGCTGCGACTGCCTCAGCGTTCTCCCAGCACTTCGTCCATATACTGCCCGTGCTGTCGCCCAATTTCACCTGCAGGTAGTAACCTTCTTTCGTGATAAATTCCTTTAACTCCTTCTCCATGACTATGAAAGAGGAATCTACGGTGCTACCAGCCTTTAAATCCCTTATCCTTTTATTTTTTGTTTCACTCATTTTCCAGCCCCATCTGCAATTACTTACAAATCGGTCAGTGCAATTCTATCTCTGCTCCAGCTCCATCATCATCTCGTCCATTGAATATATCCCACTTCTTTCTTTCCCGTTAATCCATTCAATGGCTTTTATCGCACCCTGAGAGAACGCTTCTCGGCTGTGTGCACGGTGTGTTATCTCCAAACGCTCTCCTTTGCCCGCATATAATACTGTATGTTCGCCGACGATGTCGCCAGCTCGCACTGCGTGTATTCCAATCTCGTCATCCGTTCGCTCTCCGGTTATGCCCTGCCTGCCGTAGACGAAAGCCGTTTTCCCTTTTATGTACTCAGAGAGGATCTCAGCGGCTTTTACCGCCGTTCCGCTCGGCGCGTCCTTTTTATGCGAGTGATGCATCTCTATGATTTCCATGTGATACTGATATGCCTGAAGCTGTCGTGCGGCTTCTGCAATCAACTTCCAGAAGACGTTCACACCGATAGAGAAGTTGGGGGAAATAATGGCGGGGACGCAGTCTGTTATAGCGTCTTCCAGCTCTTTGAACTGCGATGCTGAAAATCCCGTTGTGCCAACCACGAGTTTCACGTTGTTACGAGCGGCGACTTTAACGTTTCCCACTGCTGCCGTAGCGTTAGTAAAATCCACGAGCACATGAGGTCTAACCTCTTTTAACACGTTCTCCATCTCATCAGGACTTGATACTTTTATTCCCGGCGTTAGCTCTTCTCCCACGTCGTGTAGGTCGAACCCCGCAACCAATTCCATATTGTCGTTTTCTAAAATGCCCCGCACTACTTGATTGCCCGTTCGCCCCTTTGCTCCTGCTACCGCCACTTTCAGTTTTATTGCCATGGTTAGTCAATTAAACATTGCTCGTTTTTGTTTATAAGGTGTAGTTATAGCAACCACAAGATTACACAACACTTTTTCTTTTTTACAAAAAGAAAACCTGTGCTAAAAGAAAAACAAAGAGAATGTTTTTAGTCAAGGGTTTTACTTTTATCTCCGCGTCACGATGCTCACCACGTCTCCGTCTGCAAGCACGTGCAAAAGCCCGACACGCTGGCCACCGTACTTCGCGGACTTACCCCAGATACGTGCGTATCGGAATTTCTCAACGAAATCGCGGTGAATGGTAGAGCAGACGTCAGCCATCGTAGAATCCCGTTTTATCACCAGTGGATTCTCCATATCCGCTAATCCACCCTGCGGCTTCATATATATGCAGATGAATTTGAGTTCGTTATAGACTCTTTCTTTCAGTGCTTCAATATTCGTGCTGGTGGCTGCGGAGATCGTCACGGCGTCGGGGAAACGCTCCATGAGCGTCATAAGCTGCTCAGAACTTACCAGATCTATCTTGTTAATGACCGTGAGTGCACGGATGTATTTCCGGTTTCCAATAACCACGTCAATAAGGTCATCGAGGGTGATGCGTTCTCGAATGAGAACCTCTGCGTTGTGTATTTTGTATTCCGCTAACACCGCTTTGATCATTCTATCATCGAATTCGAGTTTAACGGTGCTGTTTACTGTGATTCCGCCTCTGCTTGCTTTATGAATGACAACCACCGGAGGTCGGGTATTGATTCGAATGCCGGCATCGTATAACTCCTTTGTCAATATATCGTACTGCTGCGGATGAAAGACGTCCACGAGGATAAGAATGAGGTCCGCGTTTCGCATCACCGATAGTACCACTTTGCCGCGCCCTCGTCCTGATGCTGCACCCGCGATAAGCCCCGGGACGTCAAGAATTTGCACCCGTGCACCTTTGTAGAGGAGCGTACCCGGGATCACCTCGAGCGTGGTGAAATCATAGTCCGCAACCTCAGCAGCGGTGCCAGTAAGGCAGTTGAGCAGCGTGGATTTGCCGACTGATGGAAACCCTACCATTACGACAGTTGCATCACCCGATTTTTTTACCGCATATCCTTCGCCTTTACCCGCGGATTTTGCGGTTGCACGTTTCTGCAGGTCCTCCTTTAGTCTGGCAAGTTTTGCTTTGAGCCGCCCAATGTGATGCATTGTCGCCTTGTTGTAAGATGTTTTCCTTATTTCGTCCTCTATGCTTTTGATATCCTCTTCGATGGTCATGCTCATGCGGTGCTGTAAATTTGTCGGAAACGGAGTTTTTTACATTAAATTATAGATAGTTGGGCGTTGATATTGTTTTACTATGAAGGTTGTTGTGCTGGGCTGCGGATTTGGCGGCGTGGAAGTCGCACGCACGCTACGAAAACAGGCGAAAGAACTCGAGATCGAGATCATTATGATTGACCGCAGCACACGATTTGGTTACCTGCCTTCGTATCCCGAGTTATTAAGTGGGAAAGTTACACCTGAAGATATATCCGGCGATTTAAACGACTTCGCAACGAAAATAGGTGCGGAATTCATCCATGCGGAAGTTGTAAATATTGATTTTCGGAATAAAGAGGTAAAGATCAAGGACAAATCCAAATCCAAAGCCGAAGACAAGGTAAGGGCTATACCGTACGATTTTCTCGTGCTGTCCATCGGTACGGAACAGACTTTTTTTGGTATTCCCGGAGCTGAGAAGCGATCATATTCTGTTAATACCATGGGAGCTGCGAGGGGGACAAAAAATGCACTTGATAAACTCGATAACTCAAAGGAACTTAGCATTCTGGTTATAGGTGCCGGATTGACCGGCGTGGAAGTAGCCGGCGAATTGGTTGATTATCTCGCGGACAAGGGAGCAACCGCACGAATATATCTTGTAGAGATGATGCCACGGATATTACCTGCGTTTCCTCACGAAAGCGTAGCGAACTACGTTGCAAAATTCCTTTCTGCTCGCGGTGTTAAGATAATGACTGAAACAGCGGTGCAAGAAGTGATCGAACACGAAATACTATTCGAAGATGGAAGGAAACTCCCATACGATATTATTATCTGGACGGCTGGAGTAAAACCAAACAGCCTCCTGGAGAAGCTCGATGTTCCAAAGCTGAAAGGCTGGCTAAAGGTGGATTCTTATCTCCGTGTAGAAGGCATGGATGATGTATTTGCAGTTGGGGATACGGCATACTTCGAACGTGCCGGTGTTCGTTCCGGTCAGAATGTTGAGGAGGCGGAAAAACAGGGTAAAGTAGCCGCAGCGAATGTACAGAGCACGATAAAAGGGCGAAAATTGAGGGAATATAAACCAAAGAATACAATGCAGAACCCAAGAGCTTTTATATCGCTCGGTGATGATAAAGCAGTGGCGTATTCCAGTAAAATAACGTTTAAGGTTTTTGCGTACCGAATAAAGAAGTTTGTGGAGCGGAGGTATATGAAGAGGTTCAGGTAAAGTTCCGTAAAGCATAGGGGAAAAGATTTCAGATGAGAATACGAATCAAATGCTTTACTCACGCTTATTTCTTATCCCCACGGTTTGTTCGAGTTCATTAATACTCGACTGTTAAAACCCAAATGCAGCCATTTGGGAGCCGCTGTCTACAAGTGGTAAGGGAAAATTACTCTGGGTAGCAATGTTGGAAAAGTTGGAGTCCTTAGTCCTTATACGGGAGACAGATGATTTGCAACATAGGATCAAAGCGTACATGACTGGAACACAGGAGTCGGGGGAACAAATATTGGAGAGAGCAGTATCTTACAAAGAGGGATGTGCGTTTATATGTACTCAAATTTGTTCAGGGAAAGCTTTATTTATCCGCAGGCGAGTCGATTACCCTTGTAGCAGACGATCTTTCAAGCCAAAACGTCCGACGCGTGTTAGAGCAGCTCTTAGTCCGACGTGAGATTGTACGGAAGGCTGAGAATCAGTGGATCGTAAATCGAACACTTTGAGAACAGTTACATTGCATAAAATGTTCTGTATCCCTACGTTGTGTCGTGAAAATACAGACTCACTCGTTTTAGGGAAAAGTTTACCCACGGCGGGCCCTTATCCATCTGAGAAGTGATATAGTTGAAAACTAAAGAGGAGTTTTATTTTTTCCGTATCTTCCGTTGAATTTGCTCGCGGCGCATCTTACGCCACTCCTCTACTCCTTCTACCCATTCCTCGTGCTTCTTGTAGATGTATTCCTGGGCTGCTATCAATTTCTCGGGCGAATCTCCTCGTAATACTGTCTGAGGCACATAATCCTTTGTTGGCAATCCAGTAACCATATCAAAAGCATCTTCAGGCGGCTTCTCTTGTTCTACTTCTAACTCGAAATTCTCTGCAGCTTCTAATATTATGCCCGTTGCTATACCTCTGGGAATGCGTATTGCATATTTCTTCTCTTCCATTTTTTTTATCCTGCACCTCCGCCTATTTCAGGCATACCGCCACCTTCGGCCGTTTCTTCTTCTGCATAACAATCCAGGCAGAGGATTCGTCCGGCTCTATCCGCAAATTCCTCCACTTCTTTACCACACTTTGAACATCGCACGGTCTTAGATTCCGCTTTCGCCACTTCTCGTTCAATCCACCTTCTTCTTCGTTCTTCTGCGGTCTCCTCCTCTGGTTCTTCGTCACGCATTGATTTATAAATGGCGCTCATTTCATATAAAAGGCGGTGATGCTATGAAAATCGAGCTTAATGGGTGCGTTACAAAAAGGTCTTTAGGGCAAAACTAAACTTTAGCTATACTATATGTGAGTATATGTGAGTAGAGATAAACGATGCCGGTTAGTACTGATATTGGTGGCACATTCACGCGCCTGAAGGGACTGTTTTGAATCCTAAGTCACCAGCAGCGGTATCCAGCGGTAATGTGGAGACCTCACAAAGAATAGTGGATGTGCTACTCCTTGCTTTGCATGAAGCACTTCCTGACAGGATCCCGGCTCAATCTCAGGGCACCATGAACAATATCGCAATAGGAGGTCAAACTGACAATTCCAGAGCGAAGTTCACTTACTACGAGACCATTGCAGGTGGAGCGGTATGGGCTCATTACAGATTCTGGTGGGGTGGCAGGTTCAGAGGTGGGTTGGGCATACGAAGAGCGATTAAGGTGTTGATAACTAATGCCACGCTCTCGCTCCAATCGGAACGGAGAAAATACCAGCCAAAGGGCTTGTGTGGTGGAGGAAACGGGAGAGCAGGGAAGAACTATTTGATTAGGAGCAAAAAGCGGTTAAACTTGCCTTCAAAGGTCACCATGCCGCTCGAAGAGGGAGATATAGTGGTAATCGAAACGCCCGGTGGAGGGGGCTATGGGGTGTCCCAGAGCTGAAGTTCGTTTCTACGCGTATTCAAGCTTTGCGGTGCGTAACACCGTCAACTTTTTATGTGACAATTATCTATCATATCTGTAAGTTAAGTAGAATAAATAAAGGGGGTGATTGTGATGTGTAGTGTTGGGGGTGGCGATTTCAACCTTGAGGTTGAGGGGTTAGAACTCGAGCGATACAAGTGCAATGACTGTGGCAACAAGTTTGGCGGGATGGGCGAGGAAGTGGTCTGTCCGTCATGCCAGTCGGAGAACGTTGTAAAAATATAACGTATAAAGCTCGGTGTTCTCTAGTAACAAGATAAGATGCTGCTGGTGCATAGATAGCACTGTAGTCATCGTTATGTAATAAAAAACGGAGGAGCAAAGGTGAAGGAGAATTTAGATACGTTGTTAGAGGAATTGAGGCAGATTCATTCGGATTTTAAACTCATTTCCGCCGATAAGATTGAAGTAGCGGAGTGGGTGCGGTGGAAATGCAGGTATGGCTGTAAAGCTTATGGCAAGCATCTGAACTGCCCGCCTTATGTTCCCGCGGTGGAAGAGACGAGAGAACTGATACAGTGTTATGAGAAGGCGATAGTTGCGCGATTTGACGCTAAACCAAACCCCGATGTTCCTCATTCGCACATCCATCACTTTCTCTGGGATGCGATAAAAGAGCTGTATAACACGATGTTCGAGTTCGAGAGGCATGCCTTCCTGGCTGGCTATTACAAAGCATTTGCAATGGTTGGACTTTGCTGTGCGTACTGCGATGACTGCATTCCTGAGAGGGGAAAAACAGTTTTAGATCAAGCACCGAAGCGATTTTGTGAGCATCAGCATAAAATGAGACCCAGTATGGAGGCGTGTGGGATAGACGTTTTCAAGACGGTCAGGAATGTAGGCTATGAGCTGGAAGTGCTCAGGTCTCCTAGTGAAAAGATAACCTTCTTCGGCTTGCTGCTGTTAGAGTGAGTTCAATCTTTACTCTTGAGATTTGGCAATTGGGATTATTTCTCCAGCTATACAAACAACTACCATCTAAACAACTCTCTGCGTTGTTCTCAACCTATCAATCTCTTCTTCACCTTCAATCTTCAATACGAAAGTTCCATGACATGGCTTCACATACGGGAATATTACACAACCGTCTTCTACTCCTACAAAAATCGGTGAAACACCAATCAAATAAACATCAAACAGTTTATATCCGGGTTCTACTTCGTAAACCTCTTTAAAATTCCCCTTTATATATTCTCGGCTTTCTTTAAACGAAATGTTCGATAATAAAATCGTATAATCCATCAATTCGATACAGCCCATCTCTTTACCTCCTTCATCATGGCGTCTATAATCATCTTCAATGGCATTGGATTATGAACCGCTTTGGCAACAATCTTCTCGCACTTGAAATTGATCTGCCCAGAGATGGACTCGGCATCGCTACCGAAAATGATTGCGAAGAGTTTTGCGTTTGATATGCTTTGCACAGTCGCGAGATACGATATCCCGGCATCGTTATGCACGAAAACGGTGCACAGATCGAAATCAATTCTCTTTTCCGCGAGATATTCTATGCATTTATCCAAGTTCATCATCTTCTCTGCATCTACATAGTGCCCTTGCGGGTCAGAGACTTTTAATAGGTGGAGCGCGGCATCTGTGCCCGCGACAAATACCTCCAGTCCTGCTTCTTTTAGCTTGCTCGCAAGGTATAGTGCAATGCCCGTCTGAACGGGCAGTTCCGGACATCCTAACAGAAGTAAAGCATTTTTATTCATCTCATTCCATTATCTCCCTTATCCGCTTCAACGCCGCAATCGCATCTTCGCGCTTCAAATCTCTTCTTTCCTCTCGCAAGAACTCCTTGAGCCGCTTCAAATCCAAGTTTAGTTCTTCTTCCGCAATTGATAAAATTATTTCATAATCCCTCTCCGGGTAATACAACGATTTCGCAACCTTCAATATTTTCTCTTCCACCACTTTAGTTATTATCCCCTTATCTTCCGCGAGTTCAAGATTGTGCCGTATATTTACCAACGGCTCGGATAACGGCTTAAATGTCTCAGGATCAAAAAGTAATGCAACCTCATCGTCCGAAACCAGCTCGCCATTCTTATAAAGTTCATATACCTTACCAACACCCTCCATACCATAAACATCAAGTTCAGAAGCTCTCAAAGCGCCCATGCTCGAGGCACCTATCACTTTCACGCCTTCTTCCAACGCGTACAGTATCTCACGATGCGCTATTGCACAGGCTTGAAAGAATACGCCATCTATCAATCCAATTACCCCTGCTCCTTCTTGTACCGCCCTGAAAATATCTCCTCGACTCGCAGGCGGTCTATAATTAGCATCAAATATCTCCTTTGCAGCGTCAGCATCAAGACTCGGTCCCAGGAACACGACTACTTTTCTTTCTTGCATTCCTGCACCTCCTACCTATCCGTTCACCATCAACACCGTACATCTCCAGTCCCGGCACGATTACCCGCACCACGGGCACGCCTATCTCCTCTCTCGTCAAGTCCACCACGATCACTCGCTCTAATCCCCCCGCTTTTAACCGTGCCATTACGTGCTTTATATCATCGAGGAAATCGTCATTATCCACGGAAAAGGATTCCACGCTCTCTAAATCTTCATCCTCCGAGGTTTCAAACCAGTGCTCGTTCTGCTTTCGCATCCACTCGTACCCCATTATCCTTCTTACGTCCGCGGTCGTGGTATCTTCTCTCGCACCATGTATCTGCGTGAGTCTGCTCTGTGCAACCTCTGTAACCGCCCTCTTTATCGCAACGCTCGCATTCGTATGTGTACCCATCCCAATAGTGAGCAGTGTAGGGTCCCTCAACATCTGGTCATCCGAAACGGCCGCGAAAGTCGGTACACAGATGTCACTTGTTATATCCCGTATAAGCACGGAAACATCAGCATCCAGGAATTTATCTATAAGGTTACGAATCTCTCCCCCGTCTATTCTCACATAAGGGCCTGTATTCCGTGTTATTTCCACCAACGACCATGCGTCGCGTTCGATCACTTCCGCAAGCCCGTGAAAAATAGCCTCTTCCAGCTCGTTACCACCTGCCAAACCGTTCGTATTCGACCGGAACAGTCTGACCCTATCGTATCGTGATGGTAATGGATGGAATACCGCATTTGCAGGCACATATATCTCCTCCTCTTTCATCAAATCATAACCTTCCACCCACGGGATACGAACATCCTCGACATCCTTCACATAATCCGGAAGAATCAAATCTTTGGGGTTTAACACGTTCTCCTTCTCGCTAAGCCCTGAATAACTATCCACTAAAAGTTCGCTGTCACCGACTTCCGCGGAGTATCGTTCTATCGCCTCCATCATTGCGGAAACTCTCGCTTCATCTGCTGTCGTCCCTTTACCATTATACACTGATATTGCACTGCCCTCCGCGGTGGGTCGTATGCTTGAGAATACCGGTATCCCTATCCTATCAAGCCCGGTTATGTCCGCAACGCGTGTAACACCAGCGGCGGGCATCTTTGGATCCACGCGAGTAAAAGTATCCTCTGGGGGAACTGCACGATGCGTGCCCTTCTTATAACCCTTGATACATGGCTTGAGTTTCATTTTGTTAAATAGCTGTTTACCGCTCTAAGATATTAAATCTGCACAATCCTCACACGTCGGGTTCCTTTCAACCACAAACTCATCCATCCTTGTATCCATGCCATCCCAGACCAGAAGTCTATTGGTCAACAGCTCTCCCACGCCTACTATACATTTCACCACCTCTGTTGCTTGAATACTGCCTATAACGCCACATGTGGCACCTATTACAGGGAACGTCTCTGGAGGTTGCTCTTCCGGGAATATGCATCTTAAGCAAGCGGTCTTCCCGGGAATTATCGTGGTCACCTGACCTTCAAAACCATACACACCCCCATGAAAAAAAGGAATATTCTTTTGCAACGCCACCTTGTTGAGTAAGTATCTCGTTTGAAAGTTGTCCATCGCGTCTACTATCGCATCAGAATCTCTGACGATCTCCGCAACGTTATCTTCATCTATTCGCTGACTCAGCACCGTTACTTCCACCTCGGAATTCATCTGCGAGAGCTTCTCCTCAAACGATTCCGTCTTCTTCTTACCTATGTCCTTCTCCCAATGCAGTATCTGGCGGTTCAAATTGCTCAGCTCTACAACATCATCATCAACGATCCGTATCCTCCCAACCCCAGCAACCGTTAAATATGTGGCGGATACAGAACCGAGCCCACCAGCGCCAGCAATTGTAATCTTCGCTTTTTTAAGCTTCTTCTGTCCCTCTTCCCCAAATATCTTTATCTGTCTCGCGTATTTCCTCAATTCTGCTTCATCTACAGAAGCAGCATCCTCTGGAACGTCTCTCATCATACGCCTTATAATACTCATAGCAGTCCCGGCACATCATTCGCCCGTACAGTTCCTGCGCAGCATCCGTTTCCGTCCCACATAATTCACACTTCACCATTTTCATTCACCTGCACATCATATCCGTCCACTGTGCCCTTTGGTCACTTGCCGAAACTACCGACTTCACTTCCGGCACTCTGTCCTTCAGTGTCGCCTCCACAAAGTTCACCAGTGTGTATTGGCTCATCGGGCATCCTGCACACGCACCAGTCAATCGCACCTTCACTACGCCGTCATCCACGCTCACCAGTTCTATACTGCCGCCTTCCAGCGCTAAGAGCGGTTTTATCTCCTTCTCTATTACTTCTTTTACCTTTTCGAGCATTTCATCACCTACCTGCTACTTTCTAACTGATGATAATTAATTAAAATCTATAATATAAAGTCCCAGATCATTTAATTTGTGATGGCAGAATACTGTCGCGTGATTTTTACCTACGTAAGGCAAATAAAGTAAGAAGTAAAAGAGGTAAAAAAGATGTGGCGAGTCAAGAATTTGCGTGCCTATGAGGCAACATCGTCATCCTTACTATCCTTTTTTGTTCTGTTTATCCTTCTTGCTGCTCTCTTTTTCATTCCTATTGCCGATGCACAGAGTTCCGTATCGCTGTATTATTTTTATGGAGAGGATTGCTCGCACTGCAAAGAGGTTATGGTTTCGATGGAGGAACTCGAAGAGAAGTTCCCGGAAATTGAAGTTCATAAACTTGAGATCTCTTACAATGCAACGAACAGCGAACTTTTTAATGCCTTTATTCAAGCTTATAATCCTCCAGCAGTGGACATACCCGCTGTTTTCATTGGCAATAAGTCCTTAATCGGCTATGAACTGACAGAAGAGAAGCTTGAAAATGAAATAGAGTTCTGTTTGCAGAATGAATGCTCCGATCCGCTTTCAATTATAAAGGGCAAGGAAGAACGACAATCTTCGCTGCTGATCATGCTTATTGGAACGGCATTAATAGAGGGCATCAACCCGTGTGGGTTCGCAGTCTTGATCGTTTTGCTTGCATCCCTGCTCCTTGTGAGCTCGAAGAGAAGAGTTCTCTATGTGGGTCTGGCATTCATTGCGAGCGTTTTTGTCACGCATTTATTCGTGGGATTCAGTATTATGGAGTTTTACCTCCTTTCAGGCATGTCGCCCATCATGAGGGCTATCGTAATCGTGATAGTCATACCAGCAGGTATCATA
Source organism: Methanosarcinales archaeon (assembly GCA_030611045.1). Lineage (GTDB taxonomy): Archaea > Halobacteriota > Syntropharchaeia > Alkanophagales > Methanospirareceae > JACGMN01. The sequence goes on along the minus strand of JAUWQN010000008.1, from coordinate 25,054 downwards.
AATGTGCTGGACTTCTGGCGTGATAAGCCTACGTTAGCGATCCCTGCATTTCTGAAGCCCCAACTCGGTAAACTCGCCAGCTACGTATCACTACCTGCAGCTATGCTCTTAGGTTTCTTATCCACGATTGCGGGACTGCCATGTACCGGGCCGCTGTACCTTACGATGCTGGATTTGATTGCCGATGTACCGTCAAAAACGGTTCTTTATCTCTTACTCTATAACCTGTTCTACGCCCTACCGCTGTTTGTAATCCTTGCCATCGTTTATAAAGGTACCTCACTGGAAGAGGCCGAAGAATGGCGTAAGGGAAAGAGAAGATACATGAAGCTAATAGGCGGTTTGGTGATGCTTGCACTGGTAATCGCGATGCTTCTTGGAGTTGTTTAGCTGCCCATAACCGCAATTGATGAGCTGAAGCCTATTCGTGCGTTTCACGCACTCTGAAGTACTGCTTCAATATGCTTACGACTTTTTCTGTGTCCTCCTCACTATCTTGGTAAATCTTGACTAAGCCATTCTTAATTTCGACATCATTGCGACCAAACCTTAGCTTCTCATCGCGGGCATCATCTGCATATCGGCTCAGTATGCTTCTGATCATCTCATCAATAGTGTTAAGAGTAGCTTCCATTCCACAGGGTGGCGTACACGCAATATCCTCAGGCCTGAAAGTTACATGATATTTCCTCTCTTTCATATATTTGTGATCATTACCATTCGGATACCCTGATCTTTTCCCCCTCTTTAGGGCCTATCTTTTTCAGCCTATCAGGTTCCTCAATTCTCCCACGATATTGACGGCCGAAGCTGGTATTATATTCTCCTCAGACTCGCTTAGAGGCGTCTTCCCATAAAAAATGCATAGTGTCTTCCCCTCTGGCCAATACCCAACATCGCCTTTGCTTACAGTCTCCTTCGCGTTCTCTTCTCCCATCTCTACCGGGACATCAAAGTACATCTCATCACCCCAGGTCATCACTTCTGATTCTATTGGTATTGGTAGCGAGTCCACTATCTTCTCTACGGTCTCCGGCGAGAAGTCCTTCGTAAGCGTCGCCGCAAAAACCTCTTCTTCTATCTCAATCGTGATCTTAATTTTTTCACTCATCTAACCTTCGCCGTCTTACCCGATAAGCAACGACAAGCAATGCCGCAATTGCAAGAACTGCTCCAAAACCCGGTTCTTCAAGGATTGAGGTTGCGTTAGAGCCTGGCAAATCGGAGTTTGACTGTGCGGTAGAGACGACAGCATATCCACTCTCGTTCCAAGCGTTTAGTCCACCGAGCACATTATAAACCCGTCCCGATCCATTTTTTATGAGTATATCACAAGCTATGGTGCTATTACTCCCGTTTGCGCTATACACGACGATTTTTGTGCTCGTGTTCAGCTCTTCAGTTCTATTACTCAACTCTGAAAGTGGGATCGAGAGAGCACCGGGAATATGTGCTGGGTCATAGTCTTCCTCGGTTCTCACATCCAGTACAATGAGATCTTCGGATTCAGAATCAATCAATCGCTTTGCTTCTTCAACATCGATGTTTACAGTGATTATTTGGTCGGACTTAGACGTGATAGCTATACTGTGCGTTGCAGTCACGACTTCATCGTCATGAGTTACCGAGGCCTCAATAACATACGTCCCCTGGCTTATCCCAGCACATTTAGAGCATGATGGCAGTGTCTTGTTGAACGACACATTATTCTCGCCGGCGGTCAAATTTTGTTTACTCGAATATGATACGTAATATACCCCCATTCTGCTCTTCACGCCCGAAACTTTGATGGAAACATCACTTATGTCCTCAGGTGAATACACCGATAAGAAAATTGTCATCTCTTTCTTCGCACTGTATACGTCCTTATCCGTGCTAAAAGAAACAATCTTTATCCCATCATCCGCTGATGCTGAAGGCGTGGAGGCAAATGCGTTTTGCATGCCGGCACCTGCGAAAGCCGAAAGCAGCACTACCACCGTTAAAACTACCAAGAGTCGTTTCTTCTTCACATCACATACCTCTCCAATCTTCTATATCAACTATTAATAAACATAAAAGGGGATGGCAAGATACTATCTCTGGTAAATGCAGTGGGGACAGAGACGCTGCATTCAAAACATTGCCACACGTGTGTTTATAACTCAGCAGAACTGACAGATGTATCTTTAGCCTAACCAAACAGCTCAAAAGATAGTTAGCCGGTGTATAGCTTTTCAGCCAGTAATGCTACCCGTTCCCCAAGAGCCTTGCATTCTCTCCTCGCCTGCTCATCCGGTGCTCCATTTGATGCGGCACCATAATGCCCACCACTACTCAAAGGGTCACCACACACAACCATTCCATGCACTAACATTGCTTGTAAAATAGATAGCATGGTTGTTTCTCTGCCTCCTGCCCTGTGCGCGGAAGAAGAGAATGCAGCACCCACCTTGTTTTCTAACTCACCTCGTATCTCAATTGATCTGTCAATTAACGCTTTTACTTCTTGCGCGGGTAATCCGAAGTACGTTGGTGAACCGATAATTATACCATCAGCCCATCTAATATCCTCCATTTCAACATCCGTTGCCGTTTTCAACCTTGTATCAGCACCACCCTCTTGCGCTCCTCGTTCCACTTCTTTTGCCATCGTCTCCGTGTTTCCTGTCCTTGTATAATAGACTACGAGCACGTTTACCATGTTTTCTCACCTTTTTATTAACAATCGGTATATCTACAATTTGAAGTATGAATAAAAGAGGGTTGCAGTATTTCACGCTTTCTGAGATCGAACCGCGAGTATGGTTCATGCTTACAGGCTGCAATTTCCACTGTAAAGGTTGTTTCAGACCCGCACGAGATGGGGGAGGCACACTGCTCACTGCGGATGAGACCCTCGAGCGAATGGAGCAGGCATGCCTGAACTACTATGGGAAGGTGCCTGCTGAGACGATGATTACTGGTGGTGAGCCCACGCTTGATAAGGAGTACCTATTGACGTTGGTCAAAGGGTTAAAAGAAAAGGGCTTTGAGAAAATCGTGCTGATGACCAACGGCTATGCGCTGGGTGAGGATGAGACCTATGTTACTGAGCTGGAAGAGGCGGGTTTGACAGAGGCGCATGTAGATGTGAAAGCGTTTTCCGAGGACGTTCATAACTCGTACACGGGAAAATCGAATAAACCGGTGTTGAGCGCAATCGAGAAGTTGAACGCGTCCGGGATAGAGCTGCTTATTCAGACGGTTTACATGCCCGGGATTGTTGATGCTACAGAAATAGAGCAAATAGCAAAGTTTCTCGCGTCCGTAAACAAAGATATAAAATACCGCATAAATCCGTTCGTGCCGATCTTCGCTTATGAACAGGTAACGAGGCGTCCCACGCTGGAAGAAATTGAACGAGCTTATGAAATCGCTTCGAGGTATCTTCCGAATGCTATCATAAGCCGTAGTTGTTATCGAGAGTATCCCACGCCACCACCGCAAAAAACGTGGATAACCGTTTATCCCGATTTAACCGCCAAGCGAAGAGGCATGGAAGACCAGAAAGAGGACCGTCTGTCCTGGCTGAATGGCATTAGACCGCGTGAAAGCGTGGTGAAGGATTGGCAGAATGAAGAGTGGGACTTCACACTGCGGCATAGCTTGGTCGGAATCTCAGAATCACCGGTGAACCAATCCGGGCTAAAAGAGGAGAAGGAAGTGCAGCCGATAAAAGTAAAATTCCCGCTTTCTTTACATGAATTGACAAAAACGAGATGGACAGAACTCGATTGTGACGGCGAGGCAACTATAGAAGACGTGATGAAGAGCTTGACAGATAAATATGGGGACAAATTCAGGGAGACGGTGATGGCCACGGACCGCGACACAGGCAGCATAAAAATCAAACGTTCATTCAACGTTTACCTTAACGGGATGAATATCAAAAACCGGAAGGGTATAAAGACCGAAGTCCACGGGAATGATGAGATCATTATCCTTTCGTGGGTGAGTGGCGGTTAGGGCACCACAGCAAAATGCAAATATCATAATGAAAAGCGAAGACCTTTAAATAACTATTTCAAATATATTTGTAATGCTGGCGATGCTAACTGAAATTGTGGAAGCTGGTTTGGATACGCTGATGGAATATCTCTCACTCCATGTTCTGACCTGTTTAGTGCCTGCTTTTTTCATAGCTGGCGCGATAGCAGCGCTATTATCAAAGGATGCAGTGCTAAAATACTTCGGTGCGAAAGCTAAGAAATGGCTATCGTACAGCGTTGCTTCCTGCTCTGGCACTATTCTCGCGGTTTGCAGTTGCACTGTACTGCCGATGTTCGCAGGTATCTACAGGCGGGGTGCGGGCATAGGCCCCGCTACTGCTTTCTTATATTCTGGGCCGGCGATAAACCTCTTAGCCATTGTTCTTACTGCACGCGTTCTCGGTCTGAGTATAGGGATCGCGAGGGCGTTGAGTGCTGTTTTACTGGCCGTGGTAATCGGTTTGACTATGGCAACGATATTTGAGCGTGGTGTGAAGAAGGAGGGGGCGAAGCACAAAGCTCCTGAGGTTGCTATGGTGGATAATACAGAGGTGGAACGACCCTGGTATATAGTACTACTGTTTTTCTCTCTTATGGTGGCGATACTCCTCGTTGGCGCGTCTGGGCTTATCTCCTGGGTCACGAAACTAACAGCCATCTATTTCATGACGATAGGGGTTGCCGTTATCCTGATTTTCTACTATTCGAGAGATGAGATCAAAGAATGGGGGCAGGAGACATTGTGGCTCGCAAAGCGGATATTCCCAATTCTTTTGGCTGGTGTGTTTGTCATAGGGCTAATAGGCGGTTTTGCAGCGATTTATGCGCCGTCCCATAATCCTCAAATCGCAGTTGGAGAGCTAATGAAACCTTATTTTGGAACTAATTCCTTTTTCTCTTGCTTCCTGTCCTCCATAATCGGTGCGATACTTTATATGCCGACATTATTGGAAGTTCCGATTGTCGGTGATCTTTTCGGGTTCACCACCGGACAGATGGCTGCGGGACCCGCGCTCTCACTTCTACTCGCGGGGCCTTCCTTGAGCTTTCCGTGTATGGTCGTGATATGGAGGACAATCGGCTGGAAGAAGGCTTCCGTTTATATAGTTTTGGTTGTGCTCTTCTCTACAGTAACGGGGATGATTTATGGAGGTATAGTGGGATGAAAATAGAAGTTTTTGGAGTTGGCTGTGCTAAGTGCAGGGCAACAAAAAAGTTGATAGAGAGAGCAGTTCGGGATTTGCAGACGGATGCAGAGGTTGTTGCGGTCTCTGATATCAACGAAATTGTAGACCGTGGCGTTATGGTAACACCTGCGGTCTTCGTGGATGGAGAGCTCAAAAGCACAGGTAGAGTTCCCTCTAAGGGGGATGTGGAGGGCTGGATTTCGGGAAGAGCAGTAAACAATAAGACAGAAGCGCCATGTGCATGCTTGTATTACCTCCAAGAGCAGGCGAAGATGAGTAAGAAGAAACCATATCCCTTGTACAAGGTAACGTGCAAAGGATGTGGAAAGGAGTTTTCAGGCAATGTGCAGAAGGATTATTGCTTCGATTGCGAGAAGAAGAGGGGAGAGTGAGAAATGGGAAACAAAGAAAGAAAACTAGGAATCTGGGGAAAATATCTCTATGTATGGGTTATACTCTGCATACTTGCAGGCACTACCATTGGCAGAGTGTTTCCACAACTCTCTGAGCTTCTGGCAATATTGGAGGTGGCGCATATCTCCATCCCCATCGCCATCTGCCTGTTTGCCATGATATACCCAATAATGGTCCAAATTAGCTTTGGAGAGGTGAAAAAAGCGATTTACACGCCAAAACCAATAGCCACTACCCTGTTCATGAACTGGGCGATAAAACCATTCACCATGGCTTTTTTCGCATGGTTCTTTTTAGGCGTGGTCTTTTCACCGTATTTGCCGCAAGAAGCAACGCTAACACCCCTCGGTGAGATACCGCTTATCCAACAATACATAGCGGGCTTGATTCTGTTAGGCGTTGCACCTTGTACGGCAATGGTCTTGGTGTGGAGCTATCTGGCTGAAGGGAACATGGGTCACACGCTTGTGATGACTGCGATAAACTCTCTGACAATGGTTTTCTTATTTGCGCCTCTGGCTACGTTCCTCATCGGTGTTTCTGGTATAGTGGTGCCCTGGAAGACTATAGCTCTCGCGGTGCTCATTTACATCTGCACCCCCTTGGTAGCCGGGTGGATTACGCGGGACCAAGCAATTAAAAGAAAAGGTATGGGCTGGTTTGAAGAGAAACTTGTTCCTCGTTTAGGTAATATGTCGATAATAGCGCTGTTGTTCACATTAGTCGTGCTCTTCACCTATCAGGGCGAGAAGATAGTTGAACTTCCTGCGATAATCGGTATGATCACAGTCGGTATCTTTGTTAACATTATAGTAGTTTTCGCAATCACGTATCTCATCTCAAAGCCCTTAAAATTGAGCTATGAGGATGCCGCACCGACTGCAATCATCGCAGGCAGTAACCATTTTGAGGTTGCAATAGCAGTTGCCACTACCCTGTTTGGCGTGACATCCGGTGCGGCACTTGCGACAGTCGTTGGCGTTCTCACAGAGGTTCCCATCATGCTCTTCCTCGTATGGCTATGCAAACGCACGAGGGGTTTCTTTGGTTGAGAGATGGGGATGAAGTATGACAACTATACCGCCTTCATATAATATATCATCAGAGACCTTAGAAAAAGTAAGAGACCTGGTAAAGGAAGATGTTGAGCGTATAGCATCCATTTTCAAGGCTTTATCCGATCCCGGGAGGATAAAGATATTAAAGGCGTTGGGGATAGAAGATCTTTGTGTATGCATTTTTGTCGAGGTAACGAATTACAAATATTCTGCATTATCTTATCATCTGAAACTACTGAAGGAAGCGGATTTGGTGGATTTTAGAAGAGAAGGTAGCTTTTTGATTTATGGGCTAACCGATTTGGGAAGAAAGATACTGGGGCTCATTGCTGAGATAGCAGATTGACCTTTCAATTAGTCTAAAACCATAAACCTTTTTATAGTATTTCAAATATATTTGAAATACTGAGTTGATGAGTATGAAAATAAGCGTAATGAATAAAGAGTTGAAGTTTTTTGGTATGGTTCCGAAGAAGGAAGCGTTGAAGGATGCAATGGGTAAAAGAGGTGGCGCGTGATGCCTATCAGCTTTTTGACTGCGATAATTGTGTTGCTGATTACAGGTCTCGGCGTGGGCTTCGCAAGCGGGCTTCTCGGTGTCGGCGGATGCTTCATCATGATTCCTGTTCAGTATTGGGTATATACTGGGATGGGCATGGACCCTAATGCGGCTATCTTGATTGCTTTCGGCACGAACCTGTTCGTGGTGCTTCCGACTGCGGCAAGTGGCGCTTACGGGCATACGAAAAAGGGAGCGGTATGGTGGAAAGCGGGAATCGTTTTAGGTCTAACTGGGGCCGTTGGGGCGGTAATTGGAGCGACAATCGCGGCACATCTGCCTGCAAAGATATTGACCGTAGCTTTTGGTCTTGCGATTCTTGCGGGTGGCGTCAGGATGCTTACAGCAAAGCCACCAAAGATTGAAGAAAAACCAAAAGATAATCCCTGGATATGGGCCGCATGGGGCATTCCAATTGGAATTGTGACAGGAATAATCGGTATTGGTGGCGGCGTGCTCATGATACCAATAATGGTGCTTGCATTAAAATTCAAGATGCATCAGGCAGTCGGGACGTCAACCGCACTGATGATATTCACTTCCATAGGCGGATTAGCTGGCTATATCTATAACGGCCTGGTGGCAGGCGTGTATGGTGCCTATCCCATTGGACATCTGATAGGATATGTGAACCCGGAATCCTGGCTTGCCCTTGCTGTAACGAGCGTTCCGATGGCGCAAGTTGGCGTCAGAGTTGCTCATAAACTGCCGGCAAAAGAATTAAAATACGTCTTCATTGTGGTGATGATCTACATGGGATTGAAGATGATCGGGGTATTCTCGTGGCTGGGGCTGCCAATTTAGGAGGAAAAGAAAGATGGAAGAGAAAAAAGAGAATGAGGATTATGGAAGCATGGATCACTCAGAAGTACAGGAAAAACTGATGAACATTCTGGATTTGAAGTACCCCCCTGTGGCGGTTAGACTGATCAGGCATAAGGAACTGATTCCAGAGGGTGTGGAAGAGCTTGAAAAACCGATGTTTTACTGCGCAATGGTGAAGTATGCGATGCTCGGTAATGTGTTCTATGCGAGAGAGGCTGTGCACGAGTGTAAGCGAGGTGCTTCCGCTTTAGGTCTATGCGAAATTCCAGAGGAGGAGGAAACCGGAGAATTCTATCTGGACAAGGCGTCTTGTAGCAGCCTCAGAGCAGGGCGGGAGTTTGTGGAAGCTTCACCCAGCCTTGAGCCCGGAAGAATATACGCCACGCTCTTAGCGCCTTTAGCAGAAACACCTGTGGAACCCGACGTAATCCTTATAGAGGCTATACCGAGGAGGGCATTTGAACTCATTCACGCTTCCCTATGCGACGTTGGCGGAAGAACAGAGAACTGGATTTCTACACCAAGGCAGGTCTGCGCCTATGCTACTGTAAGACCATATCTATCTGGTGAGCTTAACCTCACAATAGCCTGCGAGTCCGCAAGGATGGTTGCTCGTGGGGTTGGATGCGAATACCTTGATGAAGCTGTGTTGGTTGGCTTGCCGGCGGAGATGCTCGGGGAAGTGCTGGAGAATCTGCCAAGGATAGGCTATGTGAAAGCGAGACTCGGTGAGAGGAAGGGTGAAAGATGAAAAGCTCGGAAGATATGCTAACATTTGCTTTCAAGCCTTTTTGGGAATGGTTGTGTGACGGTGACAGGTTAAACACTAAATCATGATACTCGCCTATGCTCGCTTCATGCGGGAGAAGTATGCATACGTAATCATCAGCACGCTTGCTGTGGCGATAATCGTGGGGCTAATCACGCCCGCACCAGGCATTTTCATTCGCAAGTTCAGCGCCCCCTTGATCATCATCATGATAGGCGCGATGGGCTTCACCATCACCTTTAAGAGCCTGGGCATGGCTGCGAAGGACTGGAAATGCTTTTCCTTTGGACTCCTGCTGAACTTCCTTTTTGCCCCCCTTCTCTGCTGGCTTTTAGCCCTATTGCTCCTTTCAAATTATCCAGACCTGGCTACGGGCTTGATATTGATCGGCGTTGTCCCCTGTGCGGGGATGGCTCTGGTGTGGGCGGGACTACTTGAGGGTGACGTGCCACTGGCAACAGTAATCAATGCCGCTACCATGATACTGGCACCTTTTCTCATACCTCTCCTGATGCTCCTCTTCGCAGGGACATTTGTAACCATTGACACCTTTGAAATGTTCAAAATGGTCATGTATACCGTGCTTCTGCCCGTGCTCGGCGGTATAGCATTAAGAGAGCTGGTGCAAAGGATGGTGGACGTGAGAAAACACCTACCGGTAATGCCCGCCATCTCAGCAACAACCGCCGTGCTCCTCATGTTCATGGCAATAAATACCGCTGTTCCCGCTATCATGAATAATCTGGGGCTAATAGCGCCTCTGGTAACTTCCACCATTCTCGTTTTCCCTATTCTGTTCATCGTGGCATATCTGGTGAGCGCAAAGTTATTACCGCGAGGGAAGAACATAGCCATCACTTACGCTTCCGGAATGAAGAACCTGCCGATCGCACTGGGCATAGCGGTGATGAGCTTTAAGGGGTTGGTGATGCTACCAGTGGCTGTCGGCTTCGCTTTCCAGATGCTCACCGCTGTCGCTTTCTATCAAATCTTCTTGAAGATGCGGCTACCATCAGAGATGAGTGTGGGGGCGTGAAGATCGGTAAAGAGGTGAAAAATATGCTCATTAAAAATTCTTACGCGAATATTTCAGTAGAGATATTACGAAGGCAAAAGGAGCTAAAACATATCGGGGTGTATTGATATGACCAAATGCGAGATATGTGGTAAGGACGGTGTGGCGCTGCTTCGAGCAAACCACCGGGAACTTGGAATTATAAAGATATGCATCGAGTGCCGGGAAAATGAATGGCATAATTTGCTTCCCTCTAGCAGCGGTTGTTGCTGCAGATAAGTGATGAGAATGAATATAAAAGTAGAAGTGCGCAAAGATGTGGTCAATGGGTTGACAAAGCACAGAGGGGATATTGGTTCGTTTAATCTTTTGGTGATGGTGTGAAAAATGCTAAAAGTAAAGCTGCCTGAGGAGTACCCACCAGAGGAGGGGAGATACGCAAGAGGGAATGACTATTCACCTGTTGCGGTATGCGTTATACTCAATACTTTTGATTTTAAGATACCAAATGAGCTTGAAGAGCTTGTGATGACAGCTTTAGATGCCGGAGCGGCTTTGGCAGGGTTGTTGCAGACCGAAAACATTGGGATAGAAAAGATGGTGTGTAATGTGGTTGCGAACCCGAACATCAGATATTTGGTGGTCTGTGGCGAGGAGTCGCCGGGTCACTTAGTAGGTGATGCAGTCGTGGCGTTAGCGAAAAACGGGGTAAATGAGAAGAAGAATATTATCGGGGCTAAAGCACCCACACCCTACTTGTACAATCTACCATTAGAAGTAATCGAGAGATTCCGACAGCAGATAAGTGTTTTAGACCTGGTGGACTGCATGGACAAGGAGATAGTTTCAGAAGCAATAAAGTGCTGTTACCAAGAGAATCCAACGGACTTTTCGTATAAGGGGGAGAAATATCGGCTCTATGATCCGGGAGCTTTTGGAGAGCCTTTACTTCATAAAATTATCTGGACGGTGAAGAAGCCGTGGCTGGCACAGGGAGAAAGAAAACAGCCTACTCTTGCGATGAAGGACGTGATGGATGTAAGGAGGAACAAGAGGAGGAAGAGTATTATAAAATACCTGAGTGGAGTTATGCAGGCACATAAAGGAGAGTTGAAGGATATTTTCGCTCTTTCAGAGTGGGAATTGAATTTTCATCTCGGTATGCTGAAGAAAGGGCATTTCGTGGATATATACGAGGATGTGGTGATGATAACAGAGGAAGGGGAATATCTGGCAGAGATGCTGAAGGGGGAGAAGGGATAAAAATGAATCCAACAATTATTTTCATCAATCTTTTCGCTCTCGGCTGCCTTATTCTCGCTTTTACTAAGGACAGAGCAAAAACGGAGCAATCAGTAAAAGTGGCGGTAAAATCATTCTTCCGCATTCTACCCCCTGTTCTCATTATTATAATCGTTATAGGTCTGCTTTTAGGCTTCGTGCCGCCGAGCGAAATCTCTAAGGTTATAGGTGAGCAATCGGGGTTTGACGGAGTACTATTTATCGCATTATTGGGTGCAATACTGCATATGCCAGCAATCATTTCATTTCCGCTGGCCGGGTCTCTTCTTAAGAGCGGGGCATCAATTTCTGCGGTTGCCGCTTTCATCACCACACTGACTATGGTCGGAACGGCTACGTTGCCATTGGAAGTAAAGGAGCTGGGTAAGAAAATAGCGCTGCTTCGGAACGGAATAAGTTTCGTAATTGCAATTGTAATTGCGCTTATCATGGGTGTGATTCTATGAAAATGGAAGAAAGAGGAAAGCAAAGCAAAGAAAAGCAGAGGAAATAAAAGCAATGATAAGGGATTATATCCTGTTAGGAGCAACTCTGATTGTTGCAGCAACCATTCTATTGATCTTCCCGGATAGAGTGGATATTGTAACTACAACCTCCTGGGATTATTTTCTTGAAATGATGGTGATACTACCTGCGGTAATGGTGGTCATGGGGCTTTTTACGGTGTGGGTGTCAAAAGAAACGGTTGTGAAATACCTGGGAAAAACTTCGGGAATCAAAGGTATTTTCCTTGCCATACTCTTTGGTACATTGCCAACAGGTCCCCTTTATGTGGCTTTTCCTATGGCATCGTCACTGATCAAAAAAGGTGCTCGCATCTCCAATATCGTTATTTTCCTTTCGGCATGGGCGTGTATAAAGATCCCGCAAGAGCTGGTGGAACTCCAATTCCTTGGGCCAAAATTTATGGTATCGAGACTTGTTTTGACGATTATCTTTGTAGCTATCATGGGAGTGTTCATAGAATGGATGATTGGGTTGAGTGATAAGAAGAATTCCAGCAAATCTACAGGAGGTGAAAATGGTGCAAGTATTTGACCGTAAAGCAAAGGTAAACAATAGCCGTTCAGCATCGTGCAGTCAAAATACCCCCTGTAAAATCCCGCCTTCTTACACAATATCTACGGAGACCTTAGAAAAAGTAAAGGAGGTTATGAGCGAGGATGTCAGTGATACGGTTGCGCTTTTTAAAGCTCTTTCAGACCCTATAAGAGTACGGATACTGAAGGCATTGCGTATACAAGACCTGTGTGTCTGTGTCTTAACTGAACTTATGGATTGTGAATACTCGAAGCTCTCTTACCATTTGAAGCGGCTGAAAGAAGCAGGACTAATAGAGTGCACGAAAGACGGGAACTTCTTGATATACCACCTGACAGGGTCTGGAGAGAAGAAGGTCAATTGTTTGGGGGATATCCCTATTTAACTATGCTATGATACGACACACTATTTAGGAAGCAAAAAATGGAAATTAAAGTTTTAGGAACAGGATGCGCAAAATGTGGAAAAGTATACGAAAATGTAAAGAAAGCGATAGAGGAACTCGGTGTGGATGCAGAAGTTGAGAAAGTAGAGGATATCGGGCAAATAATCAGTTCTGGCGTAATGATGACGCCAGCAGTAGTTATCAATGGCAAAGTTAAAGCGAGCGGAAGAATTCCAAGTACTGGCGAAATTAAAAAATGGATACAGGAATGAAACTTAATAAAAAATCATTTTTGGTTGCAGGACTTATAATAACGGGTATAATACTCGCCACTCTTTCTTGCGGCTGTATTGAACCTGAAAAAGAAGCAGACGCTGTGACAAACAAATCCCTGCAAAATACAACGCAGGACATCCAAACGACGTCTTCAATCAAAGAGCCCGCAAATATAACGATACGGGTTGTTAAATTCGAACCAGCACGCCCGTGTCGCTCATGCACGCTTCTCGGTAATTTTGCAAAAGAGACAATAGAGCTATACTTCCAGGAAGAATATCAATCAGGGAAAATACGTTATGAGACAGTTAATTATCAGGATCCTAAAAACATCGATCTAGTAAAGAAGTATGGTATTAGCGGTTCTTCTCTCGTTATTACTGTTAAAAACGACGGCGACGAAGAGATAATTAATGCAAATGGCATGTGGAGTTATGTTGGCAATAAAGAGGAATACATGAACGTGTTTAAGAATAAATTGGATGATATACTAAAAGGATACGAAAATGTTTGAATCGATCGTACAGGATTTGATAGCGAACACCGAATTCGTGATACTCGTTGCGTTTCTACTCGGCGTTTTAACATCTATCAGTCCCTGTCCGTTGGCAACGAACATAGCAGCAATCGCATATATTTCACGAGATATAAAGGATCCCCATCATACCCCGTTAAATGGGCTCGCGTACACTCTGGGGCGCATATTCACCTATTCTGCATTGGGTGTCGGTATAATTTTAATTGGCATGAATGTGATAGACCTATCGCTTGCAGTTCAGAGCATCCACGGTGAAATTTTAGGTATTATCATGATTGTGGCCGGGCTTTTCATGATGGGTGTTATACCTTTTAGCTTTACTTTTGGTAGCGGGCGTCTTACAGAGAAGCTGAGCAGAAAAGCCGCGGACTTTGGCCTGAGGGGTGCATTCTTCATCGGGATGCTATTCGCCTTAGCGTTCTGTCCTTACAGCGCAGTGTTATTCTTCAGTGGCTTGATTCCGCTCGGACTCGCTTCGGAATCCGGCATAATACTCCCGGCATTCTACGGACTTGGAACCGGAATCCCCGTCATTCTATTCTCGATTCTGTTTTACCTCGGTGTGCAGGAACTTAATAAACACATCCAGAATGTTCAGAAGATTGAGAAGGTGTTACGGAAAGTCATCGGTGTAATTTTTGTGGTAATTGGTCTTTATTATTTTATATAATTACGGATGACGATCTTTTTTATTGCAACCTCTCCTTCTTCCATATTGGTACCTTCTCTTTCAACTTATCTATCTTGGCTTTACGCCTCTGACTTTTATGCTCGTCACGGAACCTGCAACCTCTTTTGCTTTTTCAACGGGTATCTTCAAATCCGCAATGATTGCCTTTGCGGTCGGATCATTTGCCATACACTCGATAGGAAACGAAGTCTCATCCAGTATCCCGACATCCTGAAAGCCTGCCGCATCTATCAATTTCAGGTACTCATCTTTCATAATTGCACCTGAAAGGCAACCGATATACGCCTCGACGGAGTCTTTTATGAAATCAGGAAGCTCCATCAACAGGACTACATCGGATATCATCATCCTTCCGCCGGATTTTAGCACCCGGAAAGCTTCTTTAAAGACTCTTGCTTTTTTAGGTGAAAGGTTGATCACACAGTTTGAAATAACAACATCAACGGAATTATCGGCAAGAGGTAGATTTTCAATCTCTCCCAGCCTGAATTCTACATTATCGTAATTGCCTTTCTCAGCGTTTTCTCTGGCTTTCGCGAGCATCTCTGGTGTCATATCAACACCAATGATTCTGCCCTCCGTCCCCACTCTATCGGCCGCGAGAAAGCAATCAAACCCAGCACCTGAACCAAGGTCAAGAACGGTCTCTCCTTCTTTTAAAGAGGCAAGAGCGACAGGATTACCACATCCAAGACCGAGATTCGCACCTTCAGGAACCGCTTTCAGGTCTTCTTCACTGTAACCTATTTTCTTGCTGATATCCTCTGCCAAGTCAGTGCTTCCGCAGCAGAAATTCTCGGTAGCACAGCAAGAACTCTCCTTCTTGGCTATCTTAGCATAGCCATCTCTTACCGCTTCCTTTATCTTCTCGGCTCTCATTTTTGTGACATCCACAATGTACAGTTTGGATATGATATCAAATGTATTAGCATCTGTTTCGATTATCCAACACTACACTTCTTTCTTCCAGATAGGCACTCTCTTCTTTAACTCGTCTATCAGGCACTCACAAGCTCTAAAAGCTTCCTTTCGGTGTTTCGCACCCACCAGAATGACAACGATGTTCTCACCGACTTTGAGTGAACCTTCTCGATGCACGATTTCCACTGCTTCGACCTCGAACTTCTCGTGAGCCTCTCGCTCCAGTTTCTTCAGCTCGTTCTCCGCCATTTCACTGTATATCTCTACGTTCATCCCTTTTATCTCCCCTTCGGCTCGCACAACGCCTAAAAACGTTACGATAGCACCCATCTCCGGCGTTTTCATCTTCTGTACAAGTTCATCAATCGAGAACTCCTCTTTCGTAATCATCTTCTCATCATCCTCCACTTACCGGCGGAAAAGCGGCAACCTCATCGTTATCTTTTAGTATCTCTTCCGGGTGAGCATATTTATGGTTCAGCGATACTATTATCTTCTGTTTCTTTAAGTCAGGATACTCATTTCTCAAACGGAATATAATATCGTGCAGCGTCATACCGTCCTCTATCTCTACCTCTTTCTGTTTCTCCCCAACAATTTCACGGAATTGCGCAAAGAATTTTACCGTAACTTTCATACATACCAGCTCCCTTTTGTGTGTATTATACCATACCAGAAGCATCTCCTTCGAGTATGAGGCAATCTAAAGTTTACCACTTTTACTATGTACGTACGGATAGTTGTATGTTATTATAGATAAAGATAGCGGGCAATAATAGTGTAAGGATGGTATCCATGACATGAACGAAAGAATAAGAGCTGACTTTCCTATACTGAAGGATATAATTTACATGGACAGTGCAGCAACGAGCCTCACACCTGAACCGGTCTTAGAAGCAGTTTTGAGCTATTACCGTGAGTATAATGCGAATGTAGGGCGTGGCGTTCACCGCTTATCACAGGTTGTGTCACAGAAATATCAAAACGCACACCGCAAAGTAGCGGAATTCATTGGTGCTAAAGAGGGAGAGGTTATATTCACAAAGAATACCACGGAAGCCATAAATATGGTTGCATACGGGCTTCGATGGGCGAAAGGTGACGAGATAGTAACAACGTTGCTGGAGCATCATTCTAATTTCCTCCCGTGGTTGAGATTGAAAGAGAAAGGCGTGAGTTTGAAGATCGTGAAGCCCTCCAAGAGTGGGATATTTGACATTTCTGATTTTGAGCAGGCGATTGGCGACAGAACAAGATTGGTTGCGGTAACGCATGTCTCAAATGTTCTGGGTACGATTTCGCCAATTAAAGAGATAGCAGCGATTTGCAAAGAGAATAATACTTTATTCCTCGTTGATGGTGCTCAGTCCGTGCCCCACATCCCGATAAATGTAAAAGAGCTTGGTTGTGACTTCCTTGCATTTTCAGGACATAAAATGCTTGGGCCTACCGGAACAGGCGTCCTCTGGATGAGGGATCCCGACGGACTTGAGCCTACCTTTTTTGGTGGGGGGATGATCGAAACGGTATCCCGGGACGATTACACCCTAACAGGTGGCTATGAGCGATTTGAGGCAGGTACACCACATATCGCAGGTGGGATTGGTCTTGGAAGGGCGGTTGATTATCTGAATGAGGTGGGAATGGCGAAGATAAGAGTTCACGAGGAGAGCTTGGCAAAGATACTTTTGGAAGGGCTGCAGGGTATTGATAAGGTGCAGGTTTACGGCTCCACGAATCTGAGCGAAAGGATTGGCGTGGTGTCCTTCACTATTAACGGCTTACATCCACATGAGGTTGCGTTAATGCTCGACGAAGCCTCGGATATACTGGTGCGGTCGGGACATCACTGCTGCATGCCGTTGATGCACTATTTAGGACTGGAGGATGGCACGGTCAGGGCTTCTTTATATTTATACAATACGGAAGAGGAGGTTGACACGTTTTTAGAGATGGTTGAGGGGGTCGCAAAGGTGGTGTAATGTAAATGTTAAAAGAGGTAAAATGCTTAAAATTCCACGAAGATACATTCGCAGAGGCGAAGCATAAGGTCATAAAGGAAGAGCCGTTATCCATCTCCATTAATGGTCGGCACTATGTAACCGCAATGATAAGCCCGCAGATGAAGAAAGAATTTGTCATGGGGCATCTCTTCGCAGAAGGTATTATAAAAAGTATTGATGAAATAGAGTCCTTGCAGCTCGCGGATAATACTGCAAACGTGATAATAACCCATCCTCTAAAAGTATTAGCGGCAAGAAAAATCATTGTGAGTGGATGCGGCACCGGGTCTTCGTTCCTGGACGAATCAAAATTACCAAAGATACGTTCCAGCGTGAAAATTGACGTTGGCGATATAACTGCAGGGGTAAAATCCATTTTACATTCTCAGGTGCACGATATAACCGGTGGTGTGCACCTGGTCGGATTATTTGACAAATACGTTCACAAATACGTCCCGATTTGCATAGCAGAGGACATAGGACGGCATAACGCACTTGATAAAGTTGTCGGCTACGGCTTAATCAAGGATATCCAATTTGAAAAGACATTTGTTGCGAGCACCGGTCGAATCTCGTCGGAGATGGCGTTGAAGTGCTCAGCAGCAAATATTCCTCTTCTCGCATCGCGTGGTGCGACAACGAGTTTGGCGGTTGAGCTTGCGGAGAAGACGGGTTTATGCATTATCGGATTCGTGAGGGGCGATAAGATGAATGTCTATACGAATACGGAGAGGATACGGTGGACTTATTAGCGAATGAGGTGGAACTGGTATCAGAATTATGTGAGCGGCTAAAACGAGAGAAAGAGAAGATAAAGTCGAAGACAGCGAGTTTGAAGATACTGGATATTGGCTGTGGCACGGGAAAACTTGCGGTGTATTTAAGCGAGGGGACGGGCTGTGCTGTAACCGGGATTGATCCGGTGCGAGTGAACGTAGAAAAAGCACGAACGAAATCGTCTTCAGTCACGTTTGAGGTTCAATCTGCGGAGGAACTGACTTTTGCGAATGATACATTCGATTTTGCGATTTCGCTCAAAGCGCTGCATGAACTCCCAAAACCTCGAGAAGCTTTGAGAGAGGCGAGACGTGTGCTGAAAGAGGGAGGGAAGATTGTTATTGTTGACTGGGTAGGTGGTGTCGTGCAAACAAGCAGTCACGCGCATGCGAAGAAATATTTCAGTTCGGAACGGCTAAAAGAAGCGCTTTCAGAAGCAGGCTTTGTCAATCTGAGCATCAAACCCAATAAAGAGGGGGAATTGATGTTATGCGAAGGGGAGAAGATAAGTGCATAATACTCGATGCTCCTTGAACGGCAAGTTAAAAATCAGTGCGGTGCACACTTTTCATACGACCGCCATAATTAGTACGAATAAATATTAATTTTATATTAATTGTAATATCCAGTAATTATCATTTTTGGATAGCTGCGATAAAGCGAAAAGCTTATAAATACCTGTTATGTTATCCTATACTTACCCTATGTGGGTAATAAAAATGGGAGGATAAAGAAGTTATGGCTAAGATAGAGGATAAAGTAGACTTATACGACGATAGAGGCAACAAACTATTGGGCGACGTACCGCTAACTGCGCTCAGCCCTCTGAGAAACCCCGCGATAAGGAAGATCTGCGGCATGGTGGCTCGGTTAGCGGCTGTTGACTTAGCAGGACTGGAGAAGAAGCTATCATCTGGCGCAATCGCAGGGAAACAGATGGTCATACGCAACAAGAGCATGGATCTGGACATCGTGGGGAAAGGAAGCGAGATAGCGGCTCGAGTGAAGGACATGATCGAGGTCGAAGCAGGAGACGAGACCCGAGCGGACTTAATTGGTGGTGGAAAGCGGCTATTGGTCGAAGTGCCTTCAGCGAGAATCCTTGCGGACTACTCGGCTGCCAGGACAAACGTCTGTGCGGCACTGACGCAAGCCCTCATTGACACCTTTAATGTGGACATGTGGAAGGCGCCTGACATTAAGGCGGCCGTATGGGGGATGTACCCGCAGGATCCAGCAATGACCGGAACTGTCGTGGCAACGTTGGTGGACGTGCCGATAAGTAATGAGGGGCCAGGATATACCCTGAGGAATATCCCGGTGAACCACATTGCAGCAACGGTACGGAAGAGAGCGATGCCCGGAGCATGTTTGTCCATGATACTGGAAGAGTCAGCGTGCTATGAGATGGGTGATGCAGTTGGTCCTTTTGAGCGTGGTCATCTCTTAGACTTTGCATACGAGGGACTGAATGCGAACAACATGCTTTACACCCTGATAAAGGAGAATGGACAGGACGGAACGCTTGGAGATGTCGTGTATGCCCTGGTGGAGAAGGCAAAAGCGGATGGCGTGGCAAAGCCGAAGACGAAGCTGGGATCGGGCTATACGGTCTTTGGTGTGGACGATTTGCAGATGTGGAATGCATACGCCTCAACGGGAATGCTTGCCGCGGTGATGGTGAATTGTGCTGCAATGCGTGCTGGCCAGCCGGTTCCATCGAGCATCATGTACTTCAACGAGCTGTTGGAGCATGAGACCGGACTTCCGGGCGTTGATTATGGAAAAGCACAGGGAGCATCTGTATCGAGTTCGTTCTTCTCGCACTCCATTTATGGAGGCGGCGGACCGGGAGTATTCCACGGAAACCACATCGTTACAAGGCATGCTAAGGGGCAGTTCATACCGTGCTTCTGCGCTGCGATGTGCATAGACGCGGACACGCAGTATTTCACCCCGACAAGGACGTCAGGCCTGTATGGAGAAGTGCTGGGTTCGATACCTGAGTTTGCAGAGCCAATGAAAGCAGTCGCGGAAGGCGCAAAGGAGATAATGTAAAGGAGGAAAGAAAAAAATGCCACAATATACACCTGGAAGTAGTATTATAGGCGATAACCGCAGAAAGTTCATGGATCCCTCCAAGAAGTTAGAGAAGTTGCGGGATATAGCAGAGGAAGATATAGTGAGAATGCTCGGACACCGCGCACCTGGAGAAGCTTACAAGAGCATTCATCCGCCAATAGAGGAGCTGGAAGAGCCGGAATGCTCTGTTCGCGAGATGGTAAAGCCAACGCCAGGAGCAGCGGCAGGCGACAGGATTCGATACGTGCAATTCACCGACTCGATGTTCTTCGCACCTGCAACACCGAGAATCAGACCGATGATGTGGTTCACCAGATATAGAGGTGTGGACCCCGGTGTGTTGTCAGGGAGGACGATTGTAGAAGCGCGAGAAAGAGATGTCGAGGCGATCGCAAAAGAGTACATGGACAATGAGACGTATGACACTGCAAGGACTGGACTGAGAGGAAGGACTGTTCACGGGCATTCTGTTCGATTGGATCAGGACGGAGTAATGTTCGATGCGCTGAGGAGATGGTCACGTGACCCGAACGGCGACATAAAATACGTTAAGGATATGGTCGGCGGTGCAATGGACAAGGAAGTGGTATTAGGAAAGCCACTGTCAGAGGACGAATTAAGGAAGAGGACAACGATGTTCAGAAATGCTCAGGGCGGTGTCTGGTTGGAAGGAGACGACCCCGAAGTGGGTGACGTCATATCAGAGATACACTGGAACAGAACCTGGGGCGGATTCCAGCCATTCAAGAATAGAGCGGATCTACCGGGAAATAAAGGCGTAGGCGTAAAGGGGATGAAGCTTTATACTCCGAGAGGAGGAGTGGAGTAAACAAGGAGGAATAAAAAAATGCCATATGGAGATGTACAACATAGTTTCATGAAAGCGATGTCGGATAAGTTCGCCGAGAAGCCAGAGGGCACCAAGACGAAGTTTTACGTGTACGGCGGTATCGCGCAGAAAGGAGGATTGAGGAAGAGAGAGTTCGTAGAGGACGCGAAGAAGATCGTAGATAGTCGTGTTTCTGGAACTCCAGCATATAATCCAGACGTGGGGATGCCGCAAGGGCAGCGATTCTTGATGCCTTACATGCTGAACCACACGGACATGATGGTGAACATGGACGACCTGCACTGGGTGAACAATGCCGCGATGCAACAGTGCCATGACGACATGAGGAGGACAATTATTTTAGGAATGGATGACGCACATGCGATTCTGGAGACGAGATTGGGTAAGGAAGTCACGCCGGATACCATAAGCAATTACCTGGAAGTGGTAAACCACGCCTTACCTGGTGGTGCAACCATTCAGGAGCACATGGTGGAGACCAAGCCCGCATTAGTCTCGGATTCGTACTCAAAGGTATTCACCGGTGATGACGACCTTGCGGATGCAATTGACAGGAGGTTCCTGTTAGACATCAACAAGGAGTTCCCAGCAGGCTGGGAGAAGCCGGGTGAGCAGGCAGAGCAGTTGAAAGGAGCGATCGGCAAGAAGTTATGGAGCATCATGAGGATGCCAACGATCGTCGGCAGGCAGTCAGATGGTGGAACGATGTACCGATGGGTCGGCATGCAGGTCGGGATGTCGTTCATCAATGCATACAAGATGTGTGCTGGTGAATCGGCAACCGGTGAGTTCGCATTCATGGCGAAGCATGCGTCCGTCGTGATGATGGCGAACTATATGCCAGTAAGGAGAGCGAGAGCGCCCAACGAGCCAGGCGGAATGCCACTGGGTATCTGTGATGACATGACGAGATCACCCGCACTGTTCCCGAATGACCCGATAAGGGCGGAGTTAGAGGCTATTGCAGCCGCCGCTCTGATTTACGACCAGTTGTGGTTCGGAACGTACATGTCGGGTGGTGTTGGATTCACGCAATACGCGTCGGCTACCTACACGGACAACATTCTGGAGGACTTCTGTTACAAAGCGGATGAGATTGCAATAGACATGTTCGGTGATAGGTGTGCGGCAGAGCCAACCATGGAGAACATAGAGAAGTTGGTACGAGCCGAGAACGATTACGCCCTGACGCAGTACGATGCGTACCCAACGACTGCGGAGTCTCACTTCGGCGGGTCTGTTAGGGCTTGCTGTACCTCTGCAGGGTGTGCAACCGCGGTCGTGAGTGCGACCGGATGCGCACAGTGTGGGCTGAACGGCTGGGGACTTGCTCAGTTGCTGCACTACGGTACCATAGGCAGGTTAGGGTTCTATGGCTACGATCTGCAAGACCAGTGTACCTCCTCGACTTCGTTTGCATACCGAAGCGACGAGGGGCTGCCGTTCGAGATGCGAGGCGTGAACTATCCGAACTTCGCGATGAACGTCGGGCACCAGAGCGCATACGCGGGAATAAACGCGGGTGCGCATCTTTCCAGTAAAGATGCCTGGGTGCTGTCGCCGTTGATCAAGGTTGCGTTCGCGGACAGAGACCTGCCGTTCGACTGGGGCTACATAACCCGGGAGTTCGGAAGAGGTGCGCTGCGTGAGTTCAAGCCGGCAGGTGAGAGAGATCTCATCATACCGTAAGCAAGCACAACGAACAAACCAAACAAGACAAAATAAACAAAACAAAACGGTAAAAAGGTAGATGGGGGCTTTTCCCCCCTCCCTTTATTTTTTCGATGCGGGTTACTATTTTTGTTTCCTTTATTCAATGCGTTTTGCTTCAGGACTACATGTAAGATCATATTGAATAGCAAAAGACAGAGCTACAACTGCCAGCCAAAACTAAAAACCCGAATTAGCTTGACTTTGATTAGGTAATGTTAAGGTTGTGAAGAAAATAAAAGGACATATCTCCCCTCTATATCCTCTGTGCTCTCCGTGAACTCTGCGGTTAATCTGGCAATGTCAAGCTAATTTTTTCTGATAGATACCTGAACTAAATCGCTCTCAAATCCTCTACTTTCGTTACCTTGCCATCCTGCATGTGCGCTATCCGGTCGCAGACATCGTAAGCGAAATCAAGGTCGTGGGAGACGATCAAGAAGGTCATGCCTAAATTCTCACGCACTGCACGTATCGAATCTGCAACGAACTTCTTTGTTATCGGGTCCATGGTTCCGGTTGGCTCGTCGAGAATGGCAATTGCCGGCTCCTTCATCAAGATCTGGGCGAGCGCGATACGCTGCCGTTCTCCAACGCTCAGTTCAGCATGCGTTTTTTTGAGTATCTCCTCTACCTCCTCTTCAGTAAACCCGACACCCTGCAGCATGAACTTTGCTTTCATGCTCCCCAGCTCCATGGGCAACTGCAAGCCGAGGCAGGAGGTGAGATTCTCCAGGATCGTCTTCTCGGGATATAACGAGAACTCCTGGTGTAACATCGCCACCCGTGTTGCCGTTTGCTCTCCGGTGCCTTCCGTCTTGGTCGCCCAGGACAACCACACGCCGGTCTCTGCTACCCGTCCTACCTCTATCCACCGATCTCCGACTCGTATCTTAACCGAGCCACCAGTTAAAGGATCTACCTGGCATATAATGCGTGATAATGTCGTCTTTCCCGCGCCGCTCACGCCTATGAGCCCGAATATCTCGTTCTCATAGATCGTAAGCGAGACATCGTCTACCGCCTTTACCATCCCACGCCATACCGAATAATAATGCTTCTTGCAATGCTCTATCATTATCTTCGGCTCGCCAAGCTTAACATGCGCCTCGCGTTCTGTTTCCTCCACTTGCTTCTCAAACGCTTCAACTACGGTCTTTGAGTCGCCATAGGCAACGACTTCACCATGATCGAGCCATAATGCTTTCTCTGTTATTTCTTCGATGACCGGGGGCCAATGCGACGTGGTTATCAAAGTCATTCCAGCCTTTGAGCTCTCTATCAGTGCTTTATGCACCACCTTCCCTGTTTTTATGTCCAATGTTCCCGTCGGCTCATCAGCTAACAGTACGAAAGGATCCAACGCCAGTTGCCGCGCAAGCACCACTCGTTGTTTCTCGCCACCGCTCAGATCCATCGCGGGAAAGGTTACCCGATGAATCATATTCACGGCTTTCAGCAGCTCATACGCCCTTCTAAACCGTAAATCAAGCGGATAGTTTCTGCTCTCCAACGCCTGTAATATGTTATACATCACTGTATCTTCGCCGTATAATCCAAATGTGCGCTGTAACATGATGGCCACGCGCTTCTTTACCTTTTTACGTGCATCTCGGTCTTTCCAGTAATTCACTTCCCGTAATTCTAACTTGCTCCCGCACTTGGGACACACCGAACCTACTTTGCTCGGGGGCTCTACCGTTCCAAGAGGGGGATGCTCTCCTTCCCGCGAGTCTGCTTTTCCCAAGTAATGTGGGCAAATGGCCACCCTGAAAATCACCTCTCCACTTGTCGGTGCGTAATCCTCTGTCCCACGCAACATGTGAAGCAGAACAGATTTACCTGAACCGCTCCGTCCAAGCAGACCTAACGCCTCGCCTTCATTAATCACCACGTTCACGTTCTTCAGAACCGATTTTCCCTCAAACTCTTTAGACACACCAGAGATTTTTATGAACGGCTCAGTTTCTTTGCCCATCTCTTCATACCCCCGTATTATTCATATTTTACTACAACTTACTTTTATTTATACATCTTTATAAAAACTACTCTTTTTACTTCTTCCACTTATGCGTGTTTTCTATCGTGATGGAAGTTATGGATAAACAAGGTACTGTACTGCTCTGCACTCATTCAGGCTACGGTAGCGGATAGAGCTCTTTAAATGCGCCCTCTGCTGCTATTGCTATTGGCTCTGCACTGGGCTCCGGAGATAGCTCTGGTTGGCCTGCACACCTTAGCGTTGTCAAGTCCAAAGCAGTCCAGCCGTTCCTTATCGCAAGCGCAATCACGTCTATATATCTGACGGAACGTTCATCATCCGCGATTATCTGTGCTCCAATGACCCTTTTTGTATCTCTATCAAAGATCAATTTAACGGTATAAGGTTTTCCGCCTTCCATCATCACGTGCTTGCTCTTTGCTGCTTGTTTTGCAACGAAAATATCAAACCCTTCATCTTTCGCTATCGCTTCTGTTACACCAACCGACGCAATTGACTTATCGAACAACTTAGCTGCGAAACTGTTCAACAACTTTGGGAATTTTATTTTATAGCCCAGCGCGTTTTTTGCTGCGATTCGCCCTCCTATAACCGCATTTGGTCTTATCTGTCCAAGTACTGATTTTTTGGTAATCAGAT
>JAUWQN010000014.1 GCA_030611045.1 Methanosarcinales archaeon | reverse complement strand
ATGGTTGAGGTATTTTTCGTACGATTTAATAATTTGATTTGTTCTACCGGGGTAGAGCTTCTTTAGCTCCGCTGCTATTTCCTTTGCTTCTACCTGCAACCAGGCGATATACTCCGCATCGCCTTTCCTTCGTAGTTCCTCTTCTCCTTCCTCAGGCGAGATCATTTTTCTATATTAATTACTTAGATAGGATGTTTTATAAAACGGATTTTTACAAACTTTCTCGTCCAACGATTTTCTCTACCGTCTCGTATTCTTCACGCGTATGCACGAATAAATGGAGATTGCCCCGCCTGATTTTTCGCAGTCCCGCATCCTTTGCAGCGTTATAGGCGTCTATTCTTTCCCTCCGCAAAATCAAATACCTGACAGCCCCCTTGCCCAAACCCCTGCTTAAAAAGCTCGCATTCCATACCGCGTGCCCACCCCTACCCTAATATCCCTCGTAAATCTTCGCAAGTAAGTAATAGTTTGAGTTTTGGTCATTTGGAGTTTGGGGATTTTACTGCTAAACACTTACAAATATAAATATGGATCTGAAATTGAGTTCGCCACAGGACTGCATTGGTGACTTCACATATAACTTCATCTGGCAACATAAAGGAGAGAAGCTCAATCCCACCGAGACGATCCCTTCGCAGGTCGACACGAATTATTCGTATGACGCAGTAGTGGATGCACTGAAAAACGGTGAAGACGTGCGTATCAAGGGCGATGTAGGCACGAGGCTTGGTTCGAGTTTAGGTGTGAACCTCGTTTATTTCGGTGGTAACGGGAAGGAGCTACCAGAAGTGGGGTCAATAATAGTAGATGGAAATGCATGCTCTCATCTCGGATTGAGTATGCTTTCAGGTGCTATTTACGTTAAGGGCGAAGTTACCGAACCACTTGGCAATGTGGTGCAAGTAGAATCCGATTTGGACGGTTATAAGAAATTTGTCTCGATAACATGGCTCTTGCATCACCCGGAAGAGCAGGCAATAAACGCTATTCTTGAGCCTAACGAGTTCAAAGACGGGGAGTTAGTTCTTACTGACAGAATATTGCGAAATACGCTCGCTGCGCGATGCATGAAAGAGGCGACGGTGCGAGTAAAGGGCGATGTGGGGATAAGCGTTGGGATACTGATGCGCAAAGGGCTGGTCGTTGTAGACGGGAATGCCGGTATGAACGCGGCGGCGCTGCTTAATGGCGGTACCGTGGTGGTATTAGGAGATGCAGCGGAATTCTTGGGCGTGGAACTGAAAAAAGGAGTTGCACTTGTGAAGGGTAACGCGAAAGGCTATGTATGTGCAAAAATGAGTGGTGGAAGGCTTATTTGTAGAAGGACGAAGCCAATTCCACCTGTCAGGGAAACGAAACTTGAAACGGAAGATTTAACGTTGCTCTCGAAGTTCGGCGTTTCCGGCATGCTAACGCTGAATTATGGTAGGTATGAGGTATAATAGAATCATTTACTTTTTAAAGGAACGCAACAAATGCTTTTTAGGTTCTATGCAACATATCTTGTCATGACCAGACCAAAACGTGTTTTCTTCTCGTGCTCGATGCGCGGTGGATTCAAGAGACTCGCACAGGAAGAATTGCGGAAGATTCCGGACATCATAGAAGCGCTGGGGTTGGTGCTGATCAGCAGGCATCAAACCAGCGAGAACTTTATGGAGAACGAGTCAAAACTTACCGAGCAGGAGATTCACGATCGGGATTACCGCTGGCTGAAAGAGGCGGACCTCGTTATAGCAGAAATAACAAATCCGAGCCTCGGTGTCGGTGCAGAGATAGCAGATGCGGTTAATCTGGGGATTCCTGTGCTGTGTGTTTATAAAACGGAATACGAGCACCAGATTTCAGCATACATACTCGGCAAGGCGGGCGTGACGTGCCGGGCGTATTCGGGTCATGTAGAGTTGAAAGAGGAGATTAGAGAGTTTGTGTTTGAAAATAGGCAATAGATGTACAGAAAGAAAAAAAGCTGTTTAGCGCCTTTCCAATTCCTTTAACAGGTTTTTCCTGAAGTCTCTAAGAACAGGCCAGAAACTTAGTGGGAGGAACAACTTCAATTCGTTGCTTATTGCTTTGTCGTCTATTTTCTTGATTTCATCCATCAGTTTGTCTTTGTGAGATGCGACGATCTTCCTTGACATGCCGTTTCTAAGTATAAAATAGAGGTCGAAGAAATCTCTCGGCTTCTTTCGGCTAAGAAGAGCAAGGAGCTTCTCCAGAACCATCTGATCCTCATGGAGGGAAAATACGAGGTACGAGGGCATAAAGGGGTTTGTAATCATAACTGCTTCCTGTTCCACCTTCCCAAGCCTTAATGATACATTAATGAGTATACGGGTTTCCCAATCACCAGCAGTGCCTTCTATTATAGAGAGATAGCCGCCGGAGGTTGATTTTGACTCAGTAATTCTCATGTCCACCCCTTCGCGATTTACCTCAATCAGGGTTCTTTCGATTATTGCTTCTATATCTCTTTCTCTTGTTACAGTGCTCGTGAAATCCAGATCCTCGGAATAGCGAGGGCTTTTATGTATTAACCTCAGTGCGGTCCCGCCTTTGAAGAGGATATGTTCTGACCCCTCATGTTGATAAAGATAACTGAGGAACAGGTTCTGGAGGTATTCTCTGGCAACATTCAACTCAGTGGTCTGGTTCTTTACTGCGAATTCCTTAATTGTCTCTGAGGATATCATTTTGCACCCATTTGTAGAAAGAGGATCTTCTAAATAGTTTTGTATTGGTTAGGATTCTCTCTTTGCTCAACCCTTCGAGTTCGAGCCGATCATACAGGGGCTTCTTACCAAGGTTGACGAGATAAAGATAATCTACTAGTGCCTTCTCAGGACGGGCAAGCAGGATCACGTCATCTCCAATCCTTGTTGGAGCATAGCCAGTATATGCGCTTTCTTTGATCTTGTGATATATGAATGCTTTACCCACTACCTGAAAGTTCCGCGTGGGTTTTGTTGTTGCTGCGGTTATGCCATATACGGTCTCAGGGATTATCCTGTGGTAGCTTAGTGCGGATTCGAAGGATACGTATGATGGCCGGTAAAGCTTATTTGATATGAGGAATGAATTAGGTGGGTTTGCCGTAACTATGTAAATGCCCTTCTTTAAACGAGTTAATATGCTCCTTTTTGTGTACCGCTCCAGAATTTTCTGTGCTGCCGTCTCCGAGAGATCCATTATCCTTCTGAATTCCGAGGCGGTAAAGATGGTTATTCCCTTTTCCTCGATCCTCTTCTGCAGTTCTACCCATTTCATTTTTCGTACATATATGGTGGATAACTGAAATAGTAATTAATAAAGCTGCCGATGCTTAAATATTTGGTGCTTGGTGTGTTCTTTTACCGCTCTTTCAGAAACTATACGAAAATATCCACTATTTTCATTTTCTCCACATCTATCAGCCCTTTATCCGTTATCTTCAGTGCTGGAATCACAGGTAAGGCGATGAAACTCAGTGCCATAAACGGCGACGTTAAATTCCCACCTAACTCGTGGTACGCCTCTTCAAGCTCCTCCATCTTCTTTACGACATCCGCATGCTCGTTGAGCGCCATGAGGCCAGCATACACGAGAGCGAGTTTCTTACATTTCTCTCCAGAGACCACAACCTCTCCGCCGCCCATCTCTCTCAGCGCATTGACCGCTGCAGTCATATCGCTATCATTGGTTCCGACTACAAGGATATTATGGCTGTCATGGGCAATGGTAGAGCCCATAGCACCTTCTCTTAATCCGAAACCGTTTACAAAACCAACACTAAACCCGCCCCGTCCTGTATGACGGTCAATCACGGCGATTTTCACTATGTCATGCTCGGTGTCAGCTTCAAGCGTGCCATTAGTTACTTCCATTTCTCTGATTAATGATTTGGTTATCAAGCTGCCTTCCATGACTCTTATGACGTTCACCTTTGCTCGTTCACCCTCGTACGTTATTGCAAACTGATCAGCAGATATTTCGGGACAGTTCACCGTGTTAAGCCCGAACGAGTAATCAAACGCAACTTCTGGAACGAGTGTTGTACCGTCACGTGCGACAATCTTACCACCCGCAATTACCATTTCAGGAGTGAATCGTTCAAGGCTATCGAAGACCACAAGGTCTGCCCGGTAACCAACCTTAACAACCCCTCCTCTATCGTCTAACCCAAAATGCCTGCAGGGGTTGATCGTAGCCATTTGGAGCGCCGTGATCGGATCGAGTCCTAAGCTCACCGCGGTCTGCAGCGTGTAATCAAGATGGCCGTGCCGTATCAGATCGCCAATATGCCGGTCATCGGTACAGAAAGATAAATTATCCGTAGGGATACAATTCTCCAGGATATACCCAACCAGATTCTGCAGATCTTTTGCTTGACTGCCAAACCGGATATACACGCTCATGCCCAGTTTTATCTTCTCCTCAAGCTCCCAACCCTCGGTCACTTCATGGTCTGAGCTGATACCCGCTTCATAGTACTTTTTAAGCCCCTCGCCACTCAGCAACGGGCAATGCCCCTCAATAATTCTGCCCAATTTCTTAGCGGCTGCTATTTTACCCATGACCATCGGATCCTCGCTGATAACACCCGGAAAGTTCATCAGCTCGCCAAGGGCTATGACACCGTCCTCAGTAAGCAGTTCTTCGACCTCCTTGACGCTCAGAGTCGCACCGGGGGTCTCAAAGGGCGAGGCGGGAACACAACTTGGAATCGTTGTGTACACGCTGATAGGCTGTAATCGTGCCTCATTAAGAGTTTCTTGAACACCTCTGAAACCGAGAACGTTGGCAATCTCGTGGGGGTCGTTCACGACCGTTGTGGTGCCATGAGCCATGACAATCCGCACAAACGCACTCAACGGTAGCTTACTGCTTTCGTAATGCACGTGCGGCTCCACCAGACCTGGAGAAACGAACTTGCCTGCAACATCAATAACCACAGTGCCGTTCAGACCTGCTCCGATTTCCACTATTCTGTCAGAGGTTATGCCAATATCAGAATCAAAGATAAAACCGTTTTCCACATCCACGATTCTACAGTTTTTCAGCACCAAATCCGCTTTCCCGTTGCCCAGATAGACATCAACTAAATCTTCTGTTGCCATTTTTCATCCCCGTACAACGTCAAACTACTTTAACGTTCTCCTTCTGTAAAAATCCTTGTGTGAATTTGGCAAGACCGTTACTCGGCTTCCCGTTCTCAAAACAACCCGGTTACACCCTTAATAAAGAAGAAAGCACCCAAAACGATTACAAAGAGCGCTAATACAAGCATTGTTACTTCATCGAGCTCTCCAACCTGCTTCCTATGTTCAATCTTCCTCGTGTGCTTTAAACTCGCATTCTGTAAAATAGAAATCACCCCAGGGATAAATGCTACCTGCAAAAGTCAATTTCCCTTTGATATCCGGGACATCCCCCCGCAACTCGTACTCCTCTTCCGTTTTTAACTCTTTAACCGTGAATTTAAGGGTGGCTGGATCTACGCTAACAACCTCAAAATCGCCTTTGATCGGGTTACCAAGCCCTTTTATCCTCTCCTTTAGCCCCTCACTGAGCCCCTTCTCCTCTGCATACACTATTCCAGGAGTCCGTCCATCTTCGAGCGTTCGGCTGAACAAGAACCCGTTTAAAAAATCGAAGACAGCCTCAAAATCAATCTCTTCAATCCCTTTCTCTTCCTTGTATTCCTCCCGCGCTTTCTCTATTTCCGTTCCGAACGTTTTATCCGCAAATTCTCTTATCTCCTCAATCAACCATACCGCTTCCCAATACTCTCTTGCCTTCTCCGCTTCATCGCCTTCCAGATTCTTCATTCGCTCCACTCTATTTATGCTTTCCTTGATTGCTACACCCAGTCTATCTTCTGCACGTCCAATCCGCTCGCAAATCTCAAAGCTCTTTTTAAATGCATCAAAAGCCGCTTCATATCCCCCTCTCTTCTCTAAGAAGTCGCCATAAGCCGCCCACACTATTTCGTCGTCGGTCACGGTTAGCATTCGTTTGTATTCCGCCTCAGCTTCTGCCAGCCTACCCGAACTTTCGTAATGCTTCACGAGTAATAAATGCACGCTCACTGCGGAGGACTTATCTTCGAGGATTTCTTTGAGTAGTTTCTCGCCTCGCTCCGTATCCTTTTCTATTAATCGCTCTTTCAGTTGGCTATTAACAAAAGGGTCGTCCAAGAACGCAATTATCATATCTGGAAAGCCTTCTACCTGCCTAAAGTCCTCCGCCACCCATGCAGCGCAGACATCTTCAAAATCTGTCAGCAACCAGAGATCAAAGCTGTTTAAAGTTTTTAGCTCACCTTCTGCTGCTGCCTCTTCTTCTCTGGTTATTGCGAGTTCATGTGCTTTCAGCCGCTCTTTTTCGTCCAGCATCCTTAATTTGTTCTTTTTTATATACTTCATGAATTTTCGGCGTACGTTATCCCCCTCTCGTCTGCTTATAACTCGCGCATCTACGTCTCTATACGCCTTGTTGGTCTCAATAAAAAGCTTCCACGCCTCCACTATCTCTTCATCCTCGTCTTCTAAGTCCAGAAATTTCTTTAACCGTTCTTCTTCCATCATTTTCTATGTCCCCACCTGTATCGGATGAGATATGCGCTTCAGTGTTGCTATTGCAGAAAGAGCAGCTAAATAGCTCGTCTTTGGATTCGCAATCGAAGGAACGTTTTCTACCCTAACGAATAATGCACCAAATTCACCCTTCGCCTCTATCTCATGCACGTTCTCTTTTGTAGCTGGGTCTGCAATTATTTTCACCTTTGTTGCCTCCGAACCTATACCTGCAATGCTTAAAGAAGCAGCTACGTTTATGTTCTCCGGAAAATGCGTCACCGCTTCCTTTGCTGAACCTCTAAACAACGTTTTCTCCTTCGTTATTGACGATAAATCTATCCCCTGCTTCTGGACATACGCATTCCCTTCAAATCCCAGCGGGGGCTTTCTCGTCGTTAATTCCACTGAATGGATCCCTCCAACGGCGCCGGATTTTAACCCATCTATCCCCGCCACAGCGCCTGAGGGGATATACACCTTGCATCCTTTATCCTTTGAAATACGTTCAATTTCTTCAAGAAGACCGAGATCGCACAGCAGTGCGCCGACGCTCAATATCATCACTTCTTTACCTTTTTTTAATGTTGGTATTATAAACTCGCGAACCGCGGCCTGCGATGCGCACTCTATTACCAAATCAACCTCTTCTAAAATTTCGTCCAGGTCCGTGCTATCAGATTTTGTTATATCTGGCTTCTTTCTCAGACTTTTACACAGCCGTTCTATTCTCTCAGGATGGTTGTCTATCAAAACTTCCAGCTCCATTCCTAAGTCCAACTCATGCCCATTCACTTCATCTGTATCTATTGCCTTGCATATCTCACTTCCGATTGCCCCGCAGCCAACCACGCCCACTCTTATTTTTTTCTCTTCTTCCCTTCTTAACCCCGCAAATGGGTAGCCCATTGCATTTATCTCCCTTCTCTCTATCCTCTCTTTATATTTCAGTATCCAAGGTGGCACCTTTCTCATCTCGACTATCAAATATAAATGGGAGAAGAGATAAACAAATCTTTTATATTTTGATTTTGATATCATAACAAAGCAATGCTGCTGAAGGAGATAGAAAGTTTTCTGGAAGAGGATTTAGGGCCGGATGATTATGGTGGGATAGTGCCCTATACCGATTGTAAAGCGGAGATAACGGTGAAAGAGGACGGCGTTCTTGCGGGTTTAGAAGAGGCAAAACAGAT
The DNA here is from genome assembly GCA_030611045.1 of Methanosarcinales archaeon. Taxonomy (GTDB): domain Archaea; phylum Halobacteriota; class Syntropharchaeia; order Alkanophagales; family Methanospirareceae; genus JACGMN01. The sequence continues at coordinate 21,354 of JAUWQN010000014.1, read as the reverse complement.
ATTTGACTATTTTTCCGTTCACCATTCCTCTGAATTTGAGATCGGTGATAGAATAAAGAGCGGTGATATCATTTTGACTGTGAAGGGATCTGGTGCGAAGATCTTGAAGGCAGAACGACTTGTACTTAATTTCTTAGGGCAGATGAGTGGTGTAGCGACGTTAACGAACGTGCTTGTAAACGAAGCGAGGAAGGTAAACGAGCATGTAAAGGTGGCTGGAACGAGGAAGACAACGCCGGGCTTCAGGAAATACGAGAAGAAAGCGATTGCTATTGGTGGTGGCGACCCGCACCGATTCAGGTTATACGAGACGGTGATATTAAAAGACAATCATATAAAGCTCATGGAGCTGGAGCCCGCGATAAAAAAGGCGAAAGAACAGGTAAGTTTCACACGGAAGATTGAGGTTGAAGTAGAAAGCATAGATGATGCGCTCCGGGCTGCGGAATTAAAAGTAGATATAATCATGCTGGATAACATGACAGCGGCAGAAATGAAAGAGTGTGTGCGGTTGCTGACCGAGCGAGGGCTTCGCGATGGGTTGATTTTAGAGGCATCCGGAGGGATTAACATGGAAAATATAAAAGACTTCGCATCCACTGGCGTTGATGTCGTTTCAGTCGGTATGATTACACATTCAGCGCGCAGTTTGAGTTTCTCTCTGAACGTGGTGGATTAAGTAGATGTTTTACTAACTTTTGCGTGCAAAAAGGGGTTATTCTATATTGATCAGTACCTTCCGCCTTATTTTAGGCAACGTAATCCTGAGAATACCGTTTTTTAATAACGCATGCGCTTTTTCCGGCTCTATGGGCTCGGGTAACCGTATTTGTTTCCTGAATGATTGAAACGTTATTTTCTTCTGGACGACTCCCCACCGCTCCCAGCAAACTGCATTGCTCATCTTCGCTATTACTTCTACCATATCCTCGGTCGTATTTATCGCCACGTTCTCTTTGCTTACACGTGGCAGGTCAAAGGTAACCAGTATCTCATCTTCTTTATCTTCTACTTCGCATAACGGCTCTAAATTGCCATTATGTTCCCACATCGCCTTTATTATTCTCCTTTCTATTTCCATTCCTCTACCCTTTTCACCTCCTACCTTGTCTATTCATCATACTATCTACCGATACATAATGGGCATATCTTGCTCCATGCCCTTCTGCATTTCTGAAGCAGAGAGCGCGGTCCGCTGCATAAGGTCACGAGCTTTTAGTTTTATCTCTTCGGCATTTGCTAATAATTCACCTACGTCTATGGCAAGACTCGTTACGAACTTCTTGAGGGTTTCTATTGCCGATGCCGCCGCACCAGGATCGGGATACACCGGGTAGCACTGAGCGAGCAGGGAAATCGCACTTATATTCCTCTTAGAGCATTCCCTGAGCATCATAGCATAAGTACCTGCGATAAACCCCTCTTCCAGGAGCTCTATCTGCTTAGCCTTAAGATCCGCAACGGCTCTTTCGTTGTTTCCAACGGCAAACACCTCAGGTTTTTCTATATCCATCCTATTCTTCATCGGCAGCCCCTTTAGCGAGATAACCGGCTGCTTTGTATCAATCTTATGAAACCAATCAGCCAAAGCCGTTGTTATTGGATAAACCGCCTTTGGCGGCACTGCAACTTCCGATAACACCACCACTACGGATCCGTCCTCGGCGCTGTATATCCTAAATGGGTTCTTCAATTTGCCGTCATGTATAACCATAACCGGTGGAAACAGATCCGATTCGATGTGGCCAATCTCTTTGTAATCCAGTTTCTCCACGATAAAAGACGCTGCAATTGTTCCCACCAAACCCACATCGGGTAAGCCCTCTATCACTATCGGATTATTATACGCTATCCCTTCCTCTTCCACTATCCGCACGACTTCTTCCATTTTCAGGGTTTTACTATAAGATGGGTTTTTTCTATTTTAAAAAGAAAACCTTTAAAAGTTAGCCACGCACTAACAATAAATAAGTGTCATGAAAGTTATATTTAATGGTGAGCCCCGAGAAGTCAAAAGCAAGAGGTTGGGAGATATTATCAAAGAGTTAGACGGGGCGTACAAGCAAGGCTGTATAATCGCGGTTATCTCGGAGAAAAAGGGCGGGGAGTTGAAGAATGAATTTTCCCTGAAAACGGCGAAAGGAGAGTCGAGAATAAAGATCGCCAGAGAAAAAGAGGCAGATGCAGTATCTTTATTCCACGAGATTTATAAAAACTTCCATAACGAAAGAGGTAGAATAGACTGGATAAGCGAGGATATAACTGCTATTGGACCGGTTGGAACGAATTTAAGCGTTGAAAGAAGCGAACATAAATATAAGAAATGGGATGTTTTCTTCGGATTTGGCGGTTTTGACCCCGGTATGACCTACCTTATGATAAGCAAGCGAGAGCATGAAGCTGCTTACGGTACTGGCGCCGATGCCCTTATTGGAAGACTAACGAGAGGGAGAAGCATTATTACGGAATTGGGCGAAGGAGATAAGATAGAGGCGATAACTCCTCTTGTAACAAAGGCGGAGCGGTTTGGCTTCGTCACTTCGGACTTGGATACCGAGATAAAAGAAGGACAGGAGATATATACCTATGCGAAGATAAAGCTCTCTCAAGATGCACCGATGTCAAGTGAACATTTCTTATCGCTCGCAAGAGACGATGTTTTCCACGTAGATGATCATACACACACGTATATTGCTTCGGAAGCTCTAAAGGGACTTAGTTTACCACTTGAGACCATTCAGTATAGGTCAAAATATCACCTGTCTGTGCGATACAAAGGGACTGAAAGAGGCAAAATTTATGCGTATAAAGAGAGTAGATTGCCAACCCCGTCTCATAACGTATTTGGCGAGATAATACAGGGTGGAGATTTAATAGAGTACGCAAAAGCGGGTGATACGATTTACACGGTGACCGAGCCGAAGTGGATGATGGTGGTGGGGAAGACACAAAAGGAAGCCGAGGAGTTTTTTGAGCAGGAAGATATCGAGCAGGTAAGAGAAGGGAATCAAGATGATAACGCGGTAGTTGTAGACCAGGTACCTGCATTGACAATGGAAATCATGGAAAGGGGGACCGTGAGGACAGTCGGGGTTGAAAAGGAGGCGGTGTTTGACGTGACATTATTCCATAAAGAAGCGCCCAAGACCGTATGGTATTTCAAGAAGGTTACCGGGTTGATTAACAGGCCAATAGGATATTTAAAAGTGCATTTCGCCGTTCCCGGAATGCTGGTTCTATTTCAGGGAAATGCTGATGAAGCTGGAGTGCTCGTACCCGAGAACTTGCCAAAGAAGGGGGTTAAAAAGGGAGTGCTTGGCGTTACTAACATGTCCAGGTCGAACCGTGGGATGATGGGAACAAGACTGGATGATAACGAGGAATATGGGCCTACGGGTGAAACTCTCGATGGTGCAAATATCGTCCTTTCAATTCCTTCAATATCAACTTCAACGATGTCCCTCCTCAGCAGGCTCAAAGAAGGAGATGTGATTTACGTGAAAGAGAAGCCATAAAAACGCGCCACTACTTAATCAATCCCTGCGACTTCACTACTTACTCTAATCATTGACAAGGAAGGTCACTTAACTTAAGATATAAATATTCGGCGAGATAAGAATGAAATAAGAGGCGATTTATGAGTGTTAAAGATGATTTGAAGCTTTCATTGAATGCCGCAGAGGTGTTAAAGAGGCGATACTTGTTAAAGGATGAACGCGGCGAAGTTATCGAGACTCCACGTCAAATGTTCGAGCGTGTGGCAAGGGCGGTAGCAAGCGCGGAACTGAAGCATGGTAAAAGCAAGGAAGAGGTAAAAGAGACTGAACTCGGCTTTTACCAGCTCATGGATAATTTAGAATTCCTGCCAAACAGTCCCACACTCATGAATGCAGGAACTGAACTCGGACAGCTCGCTGCCTGTTTCGTCCTTCCAATTGAGGATTCAATGGATGGCATATTTGGCGCGGTTAAGAATGCAGCTTCGATCCATCAAAGCGGCGGGGGAACGGGATTCTCATTCTCGCGACTGAGACCAAAAGGCGATGTAGTGAGATCAACGGGGGGAATCGCCTCAGGGCCGGTCTCCTTCATGCGCGTCTTCGACGTTGCCACCGGTGTAATAAAGCAAGGAGGGAAAAGACGTGGCGCGAACATGGGTATATTGAACGTTGACCACCCGGACATCCTGGATTTTATAAGAGCGAAAGAAGGGGGTGAATTTGCCAATTTCAATACTTCCATAGCGGTTACTGATGCATTCATGCATGCTTTGGAAAGCGATGATGACTATGGCCTCATAAATCCGCGAACGAAAGAAGAGGTGCGGAGGATAAAAGCTCGTGACGTTTTTTACGAACTCGTAACATACGCATGGAAGATAGGAGATCCAGGGATTATTTTTGCCACTGAGATTAATAGACGGAATCCCCTGCCTGCGATTGGAACGATTGAGGCGACGAATCCGTGTAGCGAGCAGCCGCTTTTACCGTACGAATCATGCAATTTAGGCTCGATAAACGTTTCAAAATTTGTTAAATCAGGTGACGGTGAAGTAGACTGGGAACGGCTTAAAGAAACAGTTTGGGCTTGCGTCAGGTTCTTAGACGACGTTATAGATGTTAACAGATACCCGCTGCTGGAGATAGAAGAAATGACGAGGGCGAACAGGAAGATAGGACTTGGCATAATGGGATTCGCAGAACTGTTAATCAAGCTTGGGATTGCGTATGATTCTAAAGATGCACTCGCGATTGGTGAAAAGCTGATGCAATTTGTTACAAGTGAGGCGCGACAGTGCTCACAAGCGCTCGGACTTGAAAAAGGATCGTTTCCTAACTTTGAGCTGAGTGATTGGTCTAAATACGAGGCGATGCGAAATGCAACGGTGAGTACCATCGCGCCAACGGGAACGATAAGCATAATTGCAGGGTGTTCCAGTGGTATTGAGCCTTTATTCGCAGTTGCATTTGTACGAAACGTAATGGGCGGCATGCTGGAGATAAACAAGCTGTTTGAAGCAATAGCGAAAGAGCGTGGCTTTTACAGCAAGGATTTGATACGAGAGATTGCAAAACGTGGCTCGATACAGGATATTGGCGGCATTCCAGAGGATATAAAACGGATTTTTGTTACCGCACTGGACATCACGCCGGAATGGCATGTACGAATACAAGCGGCATTTCAGAACCACACGGACAATGCGGTCTCGAAAACGGTAAATCTCCCTGCAGATGCGACCTGGGAGGATGTGAAGGACGTGTTTCTGTTAGCCTATAACCTCAAGTGCAAGGGCATTACAGTTTACCGATACGGCTGTAAGGATGACCTCCTATCGCTGGATATTCCAAAGCTCCTGCTTGAAGAATACGTAAGCGCAGATTCGGAATTTACGGGCGAATGCCGGATTTGCTCCGTATAAATCACGGGAATTTATATGTAATAATCCCTTCTGCATAAAATACCACATGATTAGAAGTTAACATGGAGTTAAAGCATAGAATAGAAGGGAGAAAGAGATGAACGGGAAAGGATTGTTAAAGGATATAAAGATAATTGCAGTGTTGTTATGCGTCTTAGCCGCTTTGGTTGTCATTTATGTTTACCCTCCACCGCCTCCCGATGCAGGGATGAACGGGAATTTAAACTATGGTCTGGATTTGGTGGGAGGGTCGTGGCTGCAGTTGAAATTAGAAGGTACGGTGGTTGGAATAACCGCACCGGTTAGTGAGTCTGAAGTTGCCAGTTTCCTTGAAGAGGAGCTGGATGCCGAAGTGGTTTATTACACAGGAGAGGAGGTAGCAGTATATGAGATAAGGAAGAGCGTCTCGAAAGCCGAATTATCGGACATTTTGAGTGAAATTGGCGGTAGTATAGCGAAGAAGCTGGATGGCTCAGATTTTTTTGAAGAGGGCGTAACTAAAGAAACACGAGACGAAACACGTCGAATAATAGATGTAAAGCTCAACTTGCTCGGATTGGCGGATACAAACATAAGAACTGTGGGAAACAATTTTATTCTTGTTGATATTGCAGGTGTGGATATCGGGACTGCAAGGAGCATCGTAGGTAAGCCCGGTAAGTTTGAGATAAGGATCCAGACAAGAGGTATTGGCGGGGATATACAGGAGGGGCTGAGAGCAGATGAGATTGCGAATATTACTGCGCATGTCGTTTACGGCAGCGAGGGGATAGAGAGCAAAAGTGTCGGGGCAGTGCCCGTGAGAGAAGACGAGAGATCGCCATGGGGTGCTTCTTTTACGTTAAAAGAGGCAGGAGCAGTGGCATTAAGGGATGCAGCACTGGAATGCGGTGCAACCGATAATCCAGTAGACCACGAGCTTGCAATGCTGCTTGACGACGTGGTAATATATAGTGCGCCGTTATCCCCGGAACTGGCGCAAGACTTGAAGGCGAAGCCGGCTTATGGATTGCGTGCGGAAACCGGGATAGAAAAAGAGGGTTTTGAAAAAGCTAAAGCGCTCATTATTCACTTAAAAGCGGGCGTGTTACCCGTAAATGTGGCGATAATAGGTTCCGGCGAAGTTCCCGCTTATTTAGGTGCGAAATTCAAGGAAGGATCAATAGTAGCCGGATTCGCTGCACTCATCCTTGTTACGCTTGTTGTTTTCCTGCGATATCGCGAGAAGAAGATAATATTGCCAATGTTCTTCACGCTTTTGAGCGAGATAATCCTGATACTGGGATTTGCAGCGGTGATAAACTGGCAGTTGGATTTACCAAGCATTGCAGGGATAATCGCGGTGATAGGCACGGGGGTGGACCAATTGGTGATAATAACCGACGAAGTGATTTCCGGTGGGCGTTCATCCGCGAAGATGTACCGTAAACGGATATCATTCGCATTTGGTATAATATTTGCGTCTGCGACGACCACCATCGTGGCGATGCTTGCCCTTGCATTCATGGCACTCGGCACATTGCGTGGTTTTGCGATTGTAACCATCGTTGGGCTCTTGATAGGCATTTTTATTACACGACCGGCTTATGCAAGGGTGATGGAAGAAATATAAGCCCTTTCCGAACCCAAACAAACATAAGGTTGCGTATAACGTAAAAGAAAAAATTAGAAAGGAGCACAATAGTTAATTATACTTCGTAACAATATTTTCATTTGCAAGAGTGAAATGCGAGTGTGGATTATGGCACATGAAAAGAGCGTTTAGTAAAAATGAACCGGGCAAATATTGTTGATAGACTAATAAAGGATATTAAGGAACGACTGACGTTAGATGGTAAGAACCGGGTTTTTAACGAAGGCAAGGAACTCCGTCCTGAATTTATGAAAGAGAAGGCGGAGGCAGAAGCATTTACACGGGAGTTCCTGATTGATAAAATTTTCAGTGCACTAGAGCTGGAGAAACTGCCTGAAAAATCTTTCGAGACGCCTCAGGGTCATAGAAGCGTAGATTATTGGATAAAAAGCAAAAGAGGCAGGTTCTTAGTTGAAGCAAAGCCGTTGAATGCCGATTTATTTGAAAAAAGCAAAGACGGGGGAGTTAATCAAATAAAAGGCTTGTTCAAACTCGCGGAAGTAAAAGAGAACTATGATTTTGGCGTGGCAACAAACGGATTGCGATGGATATTCATTGACAGAAACGAAGAAATAGTGGATGATTTGAATTTAGAAGAGCAGTTTGACAAAATAAAGGAGTTCCTGGTTGGTAAAGAGAGGGTTGTTTCGCCAAAAACGGAAGAGGAGATAAGCAAGAAGTTTTACGATTGGTACAATGCGCTTTTGCATGGAGGCAGATATAAGGACCATGAGAACAAGCAGAAGACGATTTCTGAAGAGGATTGTCTGGTAAACAACGTCATTGGCGTAAGAGAGTTGGAAGAGCGGGAGCAAATAGCTCAGGTTGTGATGAATCGGCTGATCTTCATCAAGTTCTTACAATCAAAAGGCATTATAGAGGAAGATGTACTCAAATATCTATCTGAAGTCAAAGAGGACGAACTCACACCAAAATTGAGGCAGTTGTTCTTTGGCGCTATGAATACGCCGGAGGACGACCGATTTGATATTGATGAGCGGTTCAAGGATATTCCATACCTGAACGGGAGTTTATTCGTTCATACCGAAGTTGAGACAAAGAATATCGATTATAAAGTAAAAGCAGAGATTCTGAAGAAGGTAATAGAGTTTTTAGACAGTTTCAAGTTCGTACATAAAGAGGAATTGGGAAATGGAGATTCAATAGACCCAGAGATACTGGGGTATATATTTGAACGTGCAATGACCGCTACTGACAGAAAAGGAACTGGTGCGTATTACACGCCCAAACCAATAACGAAATACATCTCAGAGAATACGATCTATCCCTTGATTATCGACAAAACAAACGAGATTCTTAAGACGGAGAAGGGCTATAAGGAGACTGAATTGATTGAAGACATCGAAGAGTTGTTTATTCTTCCAGCAACGACCTTAAACGATATCTGGAACAGAATCATTTTGAAAATAAGAGTTCTGGACAACGCATGTGGCTCCGGTGCGTTCTTACTTGCAGCGGCTAATATCCTGTTTGAGTTGAACCGACAAATAAACGACAAATTGGGGTTGAGGAATTCAGATACCGCTTTGAAGAAGTTAATCTTAATCAACAACCTTTACGGCGTTGACATAAATCCAAACGGTATAGAAATAGCGAAATTGAGGCTCTGGCTGTGGCTTGTTGACTCGTACGAACCGGAACGCATAGAACCGTTACCAAACATTGACTACAACCTTCGGGTTGGGAACAGTCTGATCGGATACGTGGACTTGAGCGGGTTCAAGGAAACGAAACTCACCCTCTCTGATTGGCTATGGGATGAAGAGAAATCCACGCTGGATGTGTTTCTCAAACAAAGGAACGATTTAATACGCAAGTACAAAAGAGCAGAAGGAGAGGAAGCAAAGGAATTAAAAGGCTCAGTGCAAGAGTTCGACGAGAAAATAAATGATTTGCTGAATGCAGATCTTTACAAGAAACTGAGAGAGAAAAAGATAAAAATTAGCAGAGAAGAGTTTTTAAAGCTGAGCCCGTTTCACTGGGGTTTTGAGTTCTACGATGTCTTTGATTTGGAAAAATCAAAAGAAGGAAGAGGGTTTGATGTGGTTATTGGGAATCCTCCTTATGTTGAGCTTAATAAAATAGAGTATGGTTATTTACTCCCAGAATCGAAAAATTTGTACGATGAATTCATGCGGGTTTCCATCAAAAAATTGCTTTATCCTGCTGGTATGTTTGGATTTATTCATGCGAACTCTGCCTATTGCCAACCAAAATATAAAGCTATAAGGCACTTTCTAAAAGAACATGCCGATAATTTAACTATCATCAACTTTGCTATAAGACCCCAACCAGTTTTTAAAGGAGTAATGCAAAGAACAGCTATTACAATATGCAGAAAGGATATTAGCGGTGCTAAAAGAGTCAAAACATCGAGATATATTCGGTTGACTGAAGGGAAGAGAAAGGGCATTTTGAGCAATCCACCGACATACGATTGCAGTGAGTTCGCCTGGGGATTTGAGGATTTTATACCAAAAATAGGCAATGAATTTGACTACCAAATATTCAAAAAGGTATTCGATCATAAAAAATCATTAGGAGATATTCTAAATGGGGAGAAGGGCGTTTCTTTATTTTATCATGATAGTGGTGAATCATATTGGACAAAGCTCTTAACTTACGAACTAAAAGGGATTAGGAACGGCAAGGAGGTGAAACCATCACATTGGTTCGAGCTGAAAGTGAACCAAGACTATGCGAATTTTGTAACTTGTGCCATAAACAGCACCTTGTTTTACTGGTTCTGGCTGACTATTTCCGATTGTAGAGATCTAACCCAAAATGTTATTAAACAGTTTCCAATTCTCTCTGTTGAAGCTATTTCTTCCGATATTTTGAAACAATTGAAGGAATATTCTCAAAAATTAATGGAATGCTATAAAGAGAATTCTTCTTACGTTGAAAAAAGAAAAGGGTACAAATCGCTGGAGTTCAAAGTAAATATGTGCAAAAAACTGATTAATGAAATTGATAGACTAATTGGGAGGATTTACGGATTAACTGATGAAGAGATAGAATATTTAATAGGATATGACTTGGAAATGAGGAAGGAGAAGGATTAGAATATGGATAAAGGGGATAAAGAAGTATGAATAAAGATATGCTTTCTAAGGCACTTTCACATACCTTAAAAGAAATAGAAATCCCGAACATAGTAACCTCCATAGAAATTAATTTTGAAGAAATACGGAAAGTTCATGACTCTATTCATGAATTTATTTATTTAGCACCTCTTTGTTTACCTAAAAATAAAGGCTGGCATGAAAAATCAGCATTTCTTACTTATCACTTCGAAGCCTTTTATCAAGCACATAGGTCATTTTTAGAGGCCCTTTCAGGCCATTACAATGCGGGTTACACACTTTTGAGAAACGTTCTTGAATTATTGCTAAAAGGTGCCTTTTTGGAATGCTCGGCTCATAAAGAATTTAGAGATAAGCTTGAAAAATCAGAAACAACGAAAGGCAAGAAAATGCTCAAAGGATGGATAAATGATTTGATTAAGCAAAGACCTGGCATAGAAGATGAACTTGAGGAAACTTCAGCAGCCATTTTTGATAAAACTGCCATTATTTTCGAGGATTCCAAATTTAGGAAGGAGTTTATCTATCTTCCAAACTTTCGTGAAATTGTTGAGCAAATAGCGGATTGGAATATCTTTGATCCAATTCAAGATCCGGTGGAATTAGTGAATAACAAAATCTATGGAGAATTATCTAATAGTGTTCACGTAATCCCCGATAAAACCGATATTGGAAGAAGACTTCTTTCTCAAAAAGACCTTTTCGAAACTGATGTTAACCCTGACGAATTAAGCAAATTCGTAAAGGTCTTGCATGAAGTAGTAGATATAGGGATAGTTATTGAATTAAACATTTTAAATGATTGGATTGACCAAGACAGGGAAGTGAAAACTAAGCTTAGAGAGAGGTTAGTAGTCATAGAAGATTTAGGATTGAAATTTAGTTCCGAAAAACTCAAGAGGTTGACGGAATATGAAGGATAAAATAAAAAGTCATGAGTGGGTTATAGAAGGATGAGAAGAATGAATACCGGAAGAGAAGTAATAGAGAAGGGGAAATGAACGAAAAAATAAAACATTTTGTAGAGGAAGTTAAAGAATACTTAATCGCGATTTATGGAGAGAGAATAAAGCAGGTCATACTTTACGGCTCCTTTGTGAGAGGAGAAGCAACTGAAGAATCAGATATTGATGTGTTGATAGTGGTTGACGATTCACTCAATCCATTTGAAGTGAGAAGAAGTTTAAGCGACATCCTGTTTGACATCCTTCTAGAAAAGGGGGAATTAATTTCTGTTATAGCGATACCCGAAAACTTCTTTAAGAACTATCACTCGCCGTTTTTACTGAATGTAAAAGAAGAAGGGGTAATAATATGAGAGAGATAGAAGACTTTATAAAAAAGGCGAAAAGGTTTCTAAGAACTGCGGAGCTTGCTTTAAATGACGGAGATTACGATTCCTGTGTTTCAAGATGTTATTATGCTATGTTCTTCATGGCTGAGGCTGTGCTTCTTACAGAGAGGCTAAAAGCATCGTCACACAAAGGAGTGATAAGTTTATTCGGCAAACACTTCGTAAAAACAGGGGTGTTCAAAAAAGATTTGGGTAAATCGCTCAACGATGCTTACGATATGAGACAGGCTGGTGACTATGGAGTGGGTTTTGCGGTTTCCAAAGAGGAGGCTAAAAGTATGCTGGAAACAGCTAAAAATTTTGTTTATGGGGTGGAAAGTTATTTTGAAAGAGGGTCAAAATGACTTACGACCGCTGGGCTGGACTTTATTGGAAGAAGCAAGCCGTTAAAAGGAAAATTATCGATGATGTTTATAATGGTTAAATCAAAGATTAAGGGATTCAAAAGCAGATTGGGCGGATAAAGGGGCATGAGAGGATGAAGATTATCGAAGGTGAATAAAAATGTTCAACCCGAATTTTAGCTACACGAGCAAAATAGTGAGGCCGCTCACTAAAATATCAGCATCGCGAGAGATAATTCTCAATTCACCTCTAATTCCGAAATGGGAGGTTACCTTAAGACGAGAAGCCATTATCCTCAGTGCACATTCATCTACGAGTATCGAGGGGAACAGGTTATCGTTAGACCAAGTAAGCGATTTAGCCTTTGGACGGGAAGTAATGGCTGCGCGCAAGGACAAACAGGAAGTCTTGAATTATCTCAAGGTATTGGAGAATCTTGACAAATTAACCGAAGGTGACGAAATTACCGAGCAGGGCATCTTGAATATCCATCGAATGTTAACCGCAGATACATTGGAGAACTCTTCTGATTGCGGAGTTTATCGAAATCGCTACGTTGTAGTTGGGAATAGGCTAACCGGCGAGATTATTTTCCGACCTCCAGAAAATGAAGAAGCGCCGGGATTGGTTAGAGAGTTAGTTGAATGGTTAAATTCAGAGGAAGCCAAAGAACTTGACCCTATTATCGCGGCGGGCGTGGCACACTATGAATTTGTAAGGATACATCCCTTTGTTGACGGAAATGGGCGAACCGCAAGGGTTCTTGCAACACAGGTTTTATATCTCCGCGGGTTTGATACCAAACAGTTCTTCTGCACTGATGACTACTACGATTCCGATAGACCGGCGTATTACAGTGCGTTAGAAAGCGTCAATCAAAAAACTCTGGACGTGACCAATTGGCTGGAATATTTCGCCGAAGGAGTAGCAGTAAGCATTGATGCTGTAAAGGAAAGGGTGGTAAGGCTCAGCAGCGAGAGATTACGAGAAGCAAAAAGAGGGCAGATTGCTTTAACAGAGAGGCAGATGCAGATTGTGGAATTTATCAATACCGCGGGCAAAATCACAAGCAGCGACATTCAGAGGATGTTTAAAATCTCCAGACAGGCAGCGCACAAGGAAATAAAAGCGTTGATAGAATTGGGAGTTATAAAGTCACAGGGAGTAGGGAGGGCGACATATTACGTTCTGGATTGAGTTGACGCATTGGTTGACGCATTGGTTGACGCAATTACCGTAACGATCAATTGTCGTTCATGTTGTCATTTTCACAAAGATCAGAATGAATGAATGGCCACATATCCCACCTCCACCGCCTCGCACATAATCTTTGATGATCCCTTTTACCCGCTTAGCTTGATCTCTCCAGGTTAAATTTCTGGGCGATTTCTTTAAACATGTACGCGTGCGTGCACAAACAACTAAGAAAATGCTAAAACCCTTCAAGAACATCAATTAATTCTGTATAGAACATTCTATCTCTGATTAATGAGCGAACTCCTCTTGGTAAACTATAGATGTGGTCTAAATACACCTGATCTTTGAGGGCAAATTCTATTTTTTCCACAACATCTCGAATTATTTTTTTGTCTCCACGAATCAATTTGATTTTCTGCTTACAGATATTAATATCATTGTCGGTCATTATTTTTCTCATCATGCCGAGGTCATACAAATCTTTGAACGCTGCTCTATCCTGAAAGGCCATTAGTTTATCAGCAAATAAATCACCAGGAGATAAACACTTGAATTTTAATTCCTTTTTGTATTCAGGATATTTACGAATCTTCAATTCAATATCCCTATCCTCACTCATCAAAGCTGGTGTGCGATGCTTTATATTTATTTGAACTTTTATGAAAGTGAAAAAACCCTCTAAAAGCTCCTTTTTGATTAGCTCATCATAGTAATATATTTTCGTTTTTCTAGACATTACCTTTGTCATAACAACTCTTACGAAAGTTATAGTCCCCGAAAAAATATCAAAATACAAAGGATAAAATTTACCGTGAATTAAATTCTCTGAACTTTTTGTTTTATGTTTTGTCTCTGATGCAGGGACTAATAAATCTTCTCTTTCTAATTTCTCATTTAATTCCCGGAATTTAGTTAGAATAAACTCTTTTGTCCTGTTTTCCGTCTCTATGTTGAAGTCCAAATCTATTGAAAATCTCTGGAAGTCCCACGGAAGAAGGGTTTGGACACTTGTCCCTCCCTTGAAGAATAAATCTAAATCAGAAAGCTCTTTTAGAATAGTTAGGGTATCATATGCCCATATCTGTATCTCAAAATCTTTTGGGTTGACACCTTCTTTTGTGGAATATTTCCTTATTATCTCGCCATTAAAAGCTTCATTACTCCAGAACAATGAATTAATATCCTCTGGCATTTTTCTCTGCCCCTTGTATCGCATTCAGAATATTATCTGGTACGTTTTTATCCCCTTCAAGATACTTCTTCAAGTAAAGCAAGGTAGGTTTTATCAAGCATAACTTCTTGAACTCTTCATCGGTTAGATTGAAATCGATAGCTTTTAGGGTGTACTCAAATAACTTCTTATCAGGTAAATCGAGTTCTGTCAAAATAACATCTATAGCGGGCAAATTTAAATCACCGTAGAATTTTAACTTCCGAGGATTATTCAACGCCTTTCTTAAAAGTACAACATCACCGATCCCTAAAGCATCAGCCATTATAGTACGCTTATTACAGTGCTTTGGGATTCTATCTGGTAAAAACGTTGCATATTTATTTAACTTTTCAACTATTTTTTCTGCGAGTTCAGTATATTTATTCTTAGGAATAGCAATTTCTTTTATCCTCTGATACATCGCGTGATCTGTTAGATTATAGAGGAACAAAGCTGTTTCTCCGGTGATATAATAATCTCTTCCAAGAAGTTCATATAGTTTACTAAATATATCGATTTCTTTCTTCTTCCCATATCTTTGATTATATTTAAACAGTTGCTTTCTCCGTTTACCGGGTTTCCATAAAGCTAAGCCTTTGCCTGCCAGCGTCCAGCATATTTTCTCTGCTGTAGGTGGAGCGAATTTGAGAGCTTTAGCTATATCGCCTATGCTAACCCACTCATCAAAATGCTTGAATGCGTTTAATGTTTCTTCATCCATTCTTACAGTGAGTAGTTCCATGATTATTTTTTGAGTTACATATTTAAATAAATAACGTTTTTCTTTAATTACTTATATATGTGATTACGCTTAAGAATAGATTGCTTAAGTGGTTGTTGCTGGATCAGAGCGTGGTTTGTTGAGTGTTTTAAGATACGCAAAGTTTCACAATTTCACAGAATGGGAAAATAGATAAGATCTATGAGCGCATAGCAGGAGACAATAAAGAAAGCGGAAGGAGCGATGCGGAGACGCGAAGGACAGAGAGGTTTTTTTCCTAAATGGGTAAAGTGTGTGAAAAACAGGCGTTGTGTTTACGTTTATGTGAGAACAACATTGACAAGGTTGAGGGGAGGGGAGGGGAGGGTGATACCAATTCTCGGCGATGCAAGCGAAGAAGTGGAGAAGTTAGAAGGTGCTGCATACCGTGTTCTCATGCCGTTACCGGAACAGGAGCACGAGGCTTGATACATTATTACGATGCTTCTGCATTCAGGAACTCTTTACGAATAGAACTGGAAGAGAAGAGGAGATAATCATGATTGCTCTGCTCTGGAACTTTAATCAAAAACTTCGTATTTTCTTTTTGATACTAATGGTGCTACAACTCAGTTCGTAGCCTATTTTAGCAAAGGCAAACTATATGCTAAATAAAGTCCTTTTAACTCTTGTTGGATATGCGGTGCGGTATGCAGAAGAATGAACTCACGCTTTCAGGAACAGTTGTACGGGGCGATGATTTTGAAGCGAAGGACGGGTATGTCGTAATTGAGAACGGGGCGATAAAAGAAATTGGCGAGGGAGGAAGGAAGATAGAAGCGGCGATAGAAGGCGTCATTATTCCTGCGTTCGTCAATGCACATACGCACATCGGCGATTCCGTAGCAAAAGAGCCTGATTTTATGCCACTTGAGAAGTTAGTGGGTCCGAGAGGGTTTAAGCACAGGATATTGGCGGAAACCCCTTACGAAACGCTGGTTTACGCGATGAAAGATACCATTGAGGACATGGTTGCCACAGGGACACAAATGTTTGCTGATTTCCGAGAAGGTGGTGTTTCGGGTGCGAGCGCGTTGAGGGATGCGTTGCGTTTATCAGGCGGGAACGAGCGGTTACATGCGAAAATATTTGGTAGACCTGTTGATGGAACTGTAACTGATGATTTTAACGAGCTTTTTGATTCAGTTGATGGAATAGGCATGAGCAGTGTCGCGGACTATCCAATGGAAGACGTCAAATCGTTAGCGGCGGAGGCGAAGCGCAGGAAGAAGATGTTTGCACTTCACGCGGGTGAAAAGAATGCGGAGGACATAAACGGTGCGATAGAATTGGAACCTGATTTCATCGTGCACCTTCTAAACGCATCGCAGCAAGACTTCAGGACAATGCAGGATAAGGACATAGCTGCTGTCGTCTGCGTTCGATCCAATCTGGTAACCGGTTTGGATTTGCCGCCGTTACAGCAGATGCTCGACGCAGGATTAATTCTGGGTGTCGGCACAGATAACGTAATGCTCAATTCTCCAGATATGTTTTCTGAAATGGAATTCATCTCGAAGATTTTTCAGCTCGACGAAAGAGAAGTGTTGAAGATGTGCACGTTCAATTCCGCTCAGGTGCTGAAGGAAGCAGAATCCGTGGGTTCGATAGAAGAAGGAAAAAAGGCGAATTTAGTGGTGATACGAACCGACACCCCGAATATGCGAAACGTGCGAAATCCGATAAAAGGGGTGGTGAGAAGGGCGACACGAAATGACATTGCGGCTGTGATCTACGAAGGTAAGGTTGTAAAGTAATTTGGTAGGTTGTTAGGCAACAATAAAAATAATGCAAGTTATTATATTCATCTAAAGGTTAGAAAATGATGGGAAGTTTTAGCCATGGGGGTTTACATACGAACCAAGTTTGGATATAAGTTGTTGGGCGACATTGTGCTTGGCCGACGAGTAAATTTGAGGTGATAAGATGAAAAAGATAAAGAGCGAACATTTCGAATGCATCAAGGAAGATAATTCGGAAGAGGAGTATGAGAAACAGTGGAAAAGGTCCCAAATAATTTTCGATTGTTTTTATGAATATTTGAACAAGAACAAAGGACTAAAAGAGAGCACTGCGGGCAAGCGAGCCGAAATGGCCGCTTACTTTGTAATGGATTATCTATTTGTCTATGACGATGCGTTGAATATTTTGGGAGTTTCTGGGGATACTATCAGGACATTTTTGGGTAATTGGTATATTAGAAAGTTTCTGAATCCCAGAAAGTCAGAGATGAAAGATTTTCTTAGGGCTATTTCCGATTTCTTTACGTTTATCAGGAATGAAGGTTTTATCACTGATGAAGATTTGAAGGAAATAAAAGACGTGTGCAAAGATTTCGCATGGTTTGAGATGCGGCTTGGAACTTATTTTGCTGCTGAGGGAGATGAATTTTATGAATGGGTAGAAGAATACAATTATGATTGATGAATATTGGGATGCCGTCGGAGAGCAATGGGACAATATTCTCATGCTGTACAAAAGATTCGAAGATAAAAAGCCGGTTATGCTATTGGATACCCATGAACAGAGGATATACGCTTATCCATATAACGACTTCAAGTCAGATTTAAGCAAAAGGTCACAGGTTCAATTAGAAGAACAATACGAGAAAGCTATTTTGAATAACAAGATGGTTGTTTTTGTAAGAGATAATGAAAAGAGAAGACTTGTAGCATATTCGGTGGAATATTGAGGGTTATTATTATGCCATACACACCTTTTCATGAAAAGTTCCCGGAAATAGCAAAAAAAGAAACCAGATTAATAATCGCAATTGGCGACCCCGAATTACCCGAAGGAAACTATGCCTTGATTGAATCCTATTGCGACGAGGTAGGTTGTGATTGTCGGAGAGTATTCTTCAATATATTTTCCGAAAGAAGAAACGAAATCGTGGCTGTAATTGCATATGGGTGGGAAAAATCCAAATTTTACGCAGATTGGTTTTGTGATAATGACCCCCGGATCATAGAGAATCTAAAAGGTCCTGCATTAAATTTAGCCAGTTCTCAATCCGAACTTGCTCCTATATTATTAGATAGAATTAAGTACGTTCTGAAGGATATGCATTACATTGAAAGAATAAAGAGACATTATCGCATGTTCAAGGATTTGATCGAAAAAGAAAATAGAAAGGCGACATCAATAAAATCCGGCAAAAGAGTCGAAATAGGGAGAAATGACCCTTGTCCCTGTGGAAGTGGTAATAAGTATAAGAAGTGTTGTATGAATAAGAAAGCCTAATTTCGTGATAGGAACATTTGACAATGAAAGACAATAAATGAAGTGTATAATATGAACGCAGCAGACCTACTCAAAGAATTCCTTCGGAAAGAGAACGTCTTTGCCGTTGTTGGCGTTTCGAGCACACCTGCGAAGTACGGACATCAAGTATATAAAGACCTGAAAGAGGCTGGCTATGTTGTTTATCCGGTAAATCCGAATATTGACGAGGTATTAGGCGACCGCTGCTACCCTTCACTGAGCGAACTGCCTGAGAAACCCGATGTCGTTGATACCGTCGTTCCGCCAGGCGTTACCGAGAAGATAGTTGAGGAATGCAAAGAGTTAGGGATAGATAAAGTATGGATGCAGCCGGGCTCGGAATCCAAGAAGGCAATAGATTTCTGCAGCCGAAACGGCATAAAAGTAGTGCATGATGTTTGTGTGATGGTGAAGAGAAGGACTGCAAATTATACCTAACTTTTCCTATTTCGCGTTTAATTTAACCCCGTTAATTAACCTAACCAATCGCCTTTCTTATCTCTTTAATTATCACTTTGAGCTCAAATGGCTTTATAATAAACCCGACAACCTGTTTTGGCTTCAGAAGCTCTTTCTCCTCCGCTTCCGTAACATTAACCGCGGTCACGTAAATTATTTTCATCTTTGAATACCGCTCTGTTTTTAATATCTCTGCAACGACCTCTTTCGCTGTTACGCCCGGCATCATTATATCCAGCAGAATCAAGTCGGGAAGAGTTTCGGCTTCTCGCAATTTCTTTATCGCCTCTGCTCCGTTGTAAGCACAAATACTACCATAACCTTCTCTCTCCACTATCAGCTCCAGAGTATCACATGTATCTTTCTCGTCATCCACGACCATTATGGTTTTCATTTCTATTTCTGTTCCTCTTTCTCTCCTCTTTGAGTTTTGAACTTTTTTATCATATCTTCGACTTCTCTCCTTAAATCCTTATTATCAAAAGGCTTCTGTATAAAACCATTAACACTGGTTGTGTCAACGTGTGCTTTTGGAACAATGGTGATATATGCCAGGGCTACTTTATGGTCTATCTTTTTCTTCAATAGCTTTAACAACTCAATTCCACTCAATCCCGGCATCATTATGTCAATCAGGACTAAATCGTAATTCGTCCATTTGCCCTCTAATTCCTCTAAGCATTCCTTACCCGA
The DNA here is from genome assembly GCA_030611045.1 of Methanosarcinales archaeon. GTDB lineage: Archaea > Halobacteriota > Syntropharchaeia > Alkanophagales > Methanospirareceae > JACGMN01. The sequence continues at coordinate 1,910 of JAUWQN010000014.1, read as the reverse complement.
ATATGTTTTATCCACACTGAAACCTGCGGATTCCAACACCTGAGCCACGGAATCACAGGTATCTTTCTCATCATCCACGACCATTATCTTTCCTTTTTCATTCTTCATTTTTTTATCTTTTCATCTTATCTTGTATTGCTATAAGTAAGATACCTCCTTTTTAGTGATTTCTTGTTTTATTGGAATAGCGGAATAAAAAGTCGAACCTTTGCCTAATTCGCTTTCTACCCATATTTTGCCTTCATGTGCGTGAATAATACCTTTAGCAATTGCTAATCCTAAACCAGTTCCAACATGTTCCCTTCCCGCAGAAGTATCAATTTGCGAGAACGGTTTGAACAATTTCGTTTGATCCTCTTTTGATATCCCGATACCATAATCGGTTATACTGAACTGAATACTTTCTCGCCCATCCAAATCTGAACGTTTCGTTTCGATAATCAACTTACCCGAAGATTCAGAGAATTTTATTGCATTGCTTATTAGATTGCCTATTACCTGCCGTAATCTTTCGACGTCTCCAATTATGGGTGGCAGGTCAGCTAATTCTGCGCTTATTCCTATATTTTGCGCCTCCGCAGAATGTTCCTGCATCCGTATCGCTTCTTTAACCACGTCATTGAAACTCATGGGTTTAAAAACCATTTTAATTCTCCCTGCTTCTATTCTTGAGATGTCCAGGATGTCCGCAATCAATTTATCCAATCTCGTTAGATTTCTGAGAACGACTCCCATACTCTTTCCCTGTTTAGCGTTTAATTCACCCATGTATCCTTCCTGAAGCATTTGTAATTGCGCTTTCATAGGTGTGAGAGGGGTTCTTAGCTCGTGAGACGTTATGGATAAGAAATCAGATTTCATCCTTGTTACCTCTTCCAAATTAGCCATGTGTTCCATCGCCTTTTCCAATTCGATATTCTTTGCTTCAAGCTCGTTAAGGAGATGTTCTCGTTCCTCCTCCGCTCGTTTCCGCTTGGTAATGTCTCGTGTGACTCCCAGAATTCCCGTAGCCCTACCATCTTCATCACGCAGAAAACTCATTTTGACCTCAGTCCGGACTGTGGAGCCGTCTTTACAAATTTGCTCAAGTTCCAGCGTCTGCGACCGGAAAGGGTCCTTTTGCTCCATCTTTTCTAGTTCCAGTTCCGCGGCAAAAGTCTTCATGAAAACCTCATAGGAAGCCGGAGTTAAGGTTTCCTCCAACGTCCGGGTCATCATTTCCTCAGCGCGGTAGCCTCGCTGATGGCTGACAGAAGGGCTGATATAGGTGTACCGCAGGTTCATATCCATGGTCCAGATGACATCGGTCACGTTCTCGGCAAGTAAACGGTAGCGCTTCTCACTCTCCTGTAATTCCCTTTCCAGCTTATGCTTGTGAAGGGCTATCTCGATAGCAGTGTGTAATTCTCTTTCACCGAACGGTTTGAGGATATAGCCATAAGGCTCTGTTATCTTTGCCCGCTGCAATGTCTCGTCATCTGCATAAGCGGTGAGATAAACCACCGGAATATTGAAACGTCCACGAATTTGTTCTGCAGCTTCTATGCCATCCATATCCCCTTTTAACCTGATATCCATCAGCACTAAATCCGGGTGCGTCTCTGCTGCTTTTTCAATCGCGGCCTCGCCGGAAGAAACCACAGCGGGAACCTCATATCCAAGACTTCCCAACATACTTTGTATGTCCAGCGCTACAATACTTTCATCTTCAACAATTAAGACCTGTATTTTTGGCATTTTATTACTCCTTCCCTTATACCACTATAATTTTGCAAATGTAATATAAAATGTTGTTCTACCACCACTTTTATCAAGCTCGATGGTACCGTCAAGCTGATTGGTCAATGAGATTACCAACTGCATACCTAATGTTTTTGTGTTTCGGAAGTCCAAATCTTTCGGGAAGCCGA
>JAUWQN010000046.1 GCA_030611045.1 Methanosarcinales archaeon | reverse complement strand
AAAATTCAAAATCCAAATATCAAAACTGCCATACGGCCCCACGAGCATGTAAGACCCTGTAAAGGGGTTGGTTTTGAATTTGTAATTTTTATCATCTGGATTTGTTTAGGATTTCCACCCACAAGATTTTGAGCATTTACCATTAATTGATAGAAATAATAAGTCTTGCCTGCTCTTCTCGACCCGATGATACTTACGATAGCATCCTTAGTGATGCTGATTTTCAATTCCCTTGGAATAAGCTCCGGCAGTTTTCTTTCCTGGAAGTCCAGGGATGTATCGTGCTATCACTTCTCTCCCCATAGTTATCTCTTAAGGGGGAAATAACATAAATATACTTACCCCCATAGAAGCTGTCCAACGATTCAAAATAGGAAGAAAAAGAAGGGGGATAGAGCTTTAAATCCAAAAAGAAGCGAAATTTTTGGTGCCAAAAACAATTGCGAGACAGCCCCCATTTAAAAAGCTTTTCTGGTTATTTGCGATTTTTTTTCCGCACCGCTACCGCACCGGTTTACCCAGTCCCTGCCCAACCAGTTCAGTTCCTCATTTCCTGCCAGACGTACGCGTTCTCGCAGCACCACGTAAAATCAGAGGTCCATGACCACATCCATCGTATCGCCATCCACTACCCTATCCAGCTTTGCTTTATACCGAAAGCTTGGTTCCATTTGACACCTTAATTAATCATTCAATATTTGCAGCCTTATATAATTTTTTGAAACCCCATTCCTACCTGATCGAAATGGTCATCTTCTGTAAGAATATTGGTAATCCCCCGCTCTGCCATGACGACCATTGATGTTAAATCGGTAAAAGATATCCTTGGCTTGTCCTGGAACTTTATTCTTAAGCCTTTCGCCTTCTCAAATCGCTCTCCGGTGATACGCTCTAAACGGAGATAGCCTTCATTGATAGCAAGCTCTATTATAGCCAGTGAATCCACAGCCTGCTTAAAAGGTAATCGTCTGAAGAGAAGCGTAAAGGTTTCGTCAAGGACGTAATCGGTAGTGTAACTTACACCCTTGCGGTTCCTCCACGACGAATAAAACTCGTTAAGCTCCTTGTGCCTGAGCTCCCGCCTATTATTTAATACAATCCAGCCCCAGGTATCAATAAAGAGTTTCAATCACACTCACTCACCATAAAGTAGTTCGTCTATCTTGTGAGCAAAGGGTTCAACAGATACCCCCCCGATGTATTTCAGAATAGGATCCTTTTCGGGGTCCAGATCCAATTCTGGTTCTTCCTCCCGTTCCTCTTCCCTCTTCTCTTTTGCCAAGAGATAGCTCACGAAATCAAAGACTTCGGTAAGTTTATCCTCGGATAAATGTTCCAGTGCTTCCTTAACAATGTCCTTGACTATCTGCGTCTTATATTCCTTCATCTATATCACCAAAAACATAACGCATACAATATAATTTAAAAATGGCGACCGGTATATAAAAGATTTTCATAGCCGGCACGTGCGAATAAGCTGGAAGCAAGATAATCACCCCGGCCGATCGCTTATATTCTTGTTCCACCTGCCTAAAAATAGATATACGTTTAAATGTTAGTATTACTTCCAATCGATTATGACAAAAGTCGTATAGTTAGTAGAACGAAAGAGGCAGGAAATCTATGTCATGATGATGAACGAATTGAAGGAGGTAATTCAATTAAATGAGTGGAAATTTGAATGAAGCATTGAGATGGCTAAAACCGGCGGAGAAGGATTTAACCAGTGCTAAAAATAGCTTGGAATCGGGCGATTATGAGTGGGCGTGCTTTCAATCGCAACAAAGTGCGGAAAAAGCGTTGAAATCGTTTTTATACTTGAAAGGGTTTAGGAAGATCTTAACACATTCAATATTTGAATTGATAAAAGAAATAGGGGACCTGGAGATTGGATTTAAGAGCTTGAAAAAGGCGGCAAAAGTTTTGGATAGTGTTTACATTCCTGCACGATATCCCAATGGTATCGCAGGGGAGTTAGCACCGTTTGAATACTATGAGAAGGAGGATGCGGAAGAATGCATAAACTATGCAGGATTGATATTGGAAGAGGTAAAGAAACTTATAAAGAAATAGATATTAAATTGCAGGAATTGGCGCAGAAACTCCGGGCGAAATACCAGGTGAGTAAGATAATTGTATTTGGCTCTTATGTCCGCGCGGATTTAAATGAGGGAAGTGACATTGATTTGGTGATAGTCGCCGATTTTAAGAATAAATTTCATAAAAGAATCGCAGGCGTCCTTGGTTTAACAGATCTGCCAATAGAACCCTTGTGTTATACTGAGGATGAGTTTAGGAAGATGATACTGAATGAAAATGACTTTATATCGGAAGTATTGAAGGAGGGCGTGACGATATGAACATCCTCATCACTACCGTGTCAGTTTAGCCAGTCCCTGCTCAACCAGTTCAGTTCCTCATTCAATGTTTTCAGCGCGTCTTTCAGTCAAGTCGGGTACACGGTTGCAAGCCACCGTCACGGCGCCATTTGCCTCACTTATCACCACATGATCTGCTATGCTGTCCGCCCACACCACCTGCACCTGTGCCAACACCAAAATCGCCAAGACCAAAATTACAATCTATCTTCTTCGGGGCATACGCACACGTTATTTTGTTGGCATTTAAAACTTTCTATCACGAAATTGACGAGCTAACGAAGTTGAGTTGAAGTTCCTCTTTATCGTAATCTCAGTCGTTGGGTAGACATCCACTGGAAAATGAACAGCACCAGGATGGCTATACCAATCCACTCAGAAACAAAGGCGTAGGTGGCTTCTGGCGAGAGTGAATACGTCCGGAAAAACGCTGCTAAGAAATAATCCCACCAGTGCGCTTCTACTATGCCCTGCGGGAACGCGAAACCGAACGCGGGATAAAACAACGTCTCTGGCATTAGCCACATCTGATCTTCGCCAAGATGTATAAACGCAGCACCGCAGAGCACAAGACCGCATAGCTCGCCCTTTCGCTTATACGCATACATACCGAGGAGGAGCAGAATAAAAACGAAGAGGAGCGTGTGAGCGAATACTCTGCCATTCGAAATAGAATTTGCCAGTAAAATTTCTCCGATTGGCTTGTCTATTAAATCCGGAAGAATCGCCCCTACGAGAACAGCAAGATAAAGCCGACGATTGGGTTCGATTTTCAACACGCGAAAAAGCAGCACTGCTATTCCCAGCGTTATCCCCAGATGCCCGAAAAGGAACATGTTCTTCTTTTCCTAAAACACTTTTTCTAAAAGGGTTATTTTTAGTCAAGGTTTTTATCGCAGATAAAAAATGAACCCGCGGCGATTCGAACGCATGCCTTCCTACTACATACACCCGGTATGAATCAAAAGTAACTCAGAATCTTAACCCTCGCAAATCTCTCGCATCTTCTCTTCGCCCTCTCGTGGACCACGCATGATGAGCAAATCGGCATTCCTTATCTCTGCATCACCCGCTGGATTATAAACCCACTGACCATCTCTTCTACGGATTGCCAGTATAAACATTCCGGTTCGAGTCTCTATTCTCAACCCCTTGAGCGTCCTGTCAAATATATCCGCGTTCTTTACTTCCATCTTCAAGATTGTCTCATCGGATTCTTCGATCGAAGCTAAAAATACCGGATGCAATGGAAGATCACGGAGCACCACATCCGCAATCTCATACGCCGCATCGGATAAAATTTCTGAAGACCACGCGATGTGCAGTAAGCCCCGAAGCTCACCAAAATTACTCCGTTTCGTTATCCCTCTTGCCGCATCTATCACTAAGATCTCCAACTCTTCCTTCATCCGATCCATTGACTCTTCCAAATCCTTCACTTCTTTCGCTATCTCTTTACTATAAAACGTAACTGCGGAATACGAGAGCCCAACCATCAGTTCTGAGATATTTTTCATATCTGCAATGAGGTCCGCGATTTCCTCTGTTAGCCTTTTACTCTTTATCCCCGCCTCGCTCTCCTTCTCCCGCTCCTTATACTCCTTACCCGTTGCCAGTTTACAAAACGCTGGTATCCCCTCTGTTGGACCGGAAGCAATAATCAGGTCGTCTTCCTGCAATCGCTCGTCTTTATCCAGTGAGTAGATCCACTGAGAGCCCCTTTTCAGCGCTAATACGTGCATTCCTGTTTCGGTCTCGAGCTTTAAGTCCTCTAGCGACTTGTTTTTTAAAACCGATGAGTGCTTTATCTTTACATTTAGTATCGCTTCTTCAAAATCCTCGCGGTCAAGATAACTGGTGATATCAACCGAAGTTGCTATTTTCGCGATATCCCCCGCAGCATTAGATATTTTCTCCGCTGCAGAGGCAATCTGTAATATCCCTACGAATTCAAGTGCGTCATCTAAGTTCCGTGCCCCTAACATGATCGCTATTCTCAGCTTATACAGGAGCGAATGCATCTTTTGCTCTAATCTAAATACCTCGTTCGCTATCTCCGGGTTGCTATACAGAACTGCTGAATACGCAAGGTCCAACATTGAACCTGATAGGTCCTTCATCTCCACAAGCACATCTTTTGCATTAAAAGTCCTTATCTCGTCCTTCAGCTCTTCATTCATTTTCTTTCAGTTTTCTCTTTCTCTTTCTTCCATCCATACCACCTCTAACTAAGAGAGGGTTATATCCGCACCTAAATCACGCATATCCTCAAAGAAAGAAGGATAAGAAATATTAGCACATCCCGCTTCCTCTACGACTGTTTCGCCTCTTGCTGACAGAGCAGCAATACACAGAGCCATTGCCAATCTGTGGTCCTCGTGAGAATATACCTTTGCCGCTTTTAACTTTTCTTTCCCTTCTATCAACAACCCGCCTTCCTTCTCCTTTATTCGTACACCCATCTTCGTCAACTCTTCTGTCAGAAACTTCAGCCTATCCGTCTCTTTATATCTTAGATGTGCTACACCCGTTATTTCGGTGCTACCTTCAGCAACCGCTGCTAACGCCGCGATTGTAGGCACTAAGTCTGGATTCTCACGCATATTTGCCTTTATCCCTCTTAAACCCACCGATTGAGTACCGTTTACTTCTACGATCCCTTCTTCCTTGTTCCATTTTATCTTAGCGCCCATCTCCTCCAATAGTCCCACAATCTTGGAATCGCCCTGCGCCGAAGGGAACAAGTTCTTTACTTTTAACTTGGAATCCGTGATTGCTGCCGCGGCTAAGAGATAGGAAGAGGAGGAAAAATCGCCGGGAACCGTAAACCTTCGTAAATCATAGCTTCTCCCGCCTTCTACGTGGAAAGAATAATCATTAGAACTACTCAAACGGGAAAAGGAGACCTCAACACCTGCTTGCTCTAAGACCTCGGTTGTCATTCTCATGTAAGGTACTGAACTAAGATTGTTCGCCAGAATATAAGAATCTTTCGCTGCGATCGGGCATGCGATGAGTAATGCGGAGATGAACTGGGAACTGATAGAAGCATCTATCGTTGTCTCTCCTCCTGTTAGTCTGCCCTTCACCACTATTGGTGCTGTTCCATCTCCTCTTGTAGAGATCGCTTCTGAACCAAGCTCGTTTAACGCTTTCAGCAACGGCAAATTCGGACGCTTTCTCAACGACACATCTCCGGTTATAACCGCAGCGCCTTCGCATAACGCGGCCACCGCAGTGAAGAATCGTAAGGTAGTGCCAGAGTTCTCTGCATTTATCACATCCTCAGGCGTATCAGGGCTTCCTTCAGTGCCTTCTACCAATATTCTCTTTGCTTGCCCCTCCCGCTCTACCGCTACCTCGACTGTTGCCCCTAAGCATTTCGCAGCGTTAATTGTCGCTTCTGTGTCTCCCGATAGCAGGGGATAGAAAATCTCGCTTCTCTTCGCCAGTGCAGCGATTGTAATGGCTCGGTGCGTATAGCTTTTAGAGGGTGGCGCAATTATCTCGCCTTCTATCCTTGACCTTTGCACTGCTGCGTTCATAGCACAAAAAAGATAACGATTAGATTTTTGGTTACATTCATTCTAAAGATTTCCTGAACATCCTCGACTGAAAACCGTGATACACAGAAAAACCTTCTACAATCCGTGTCTCCTGTTTGGCGTCAAATGATACATCAGTCGAATATAATGCGTTTGGGGATTCTCGTCCAACTACGCGTGCAACACCCTTTTTCAGTTTCATAAACACCGTGCCGTTTACCCGTTCCTGCGTTTTATCTATGAAAGCGTTAAGAGCATCATAAAGTGGGTCCATAACTAAACCCTGGTATACCAGCTCACTCCAGGTCTGATCAACAAATTCTTTGAACCGCAACTCGTTTCTCGTTAGAACCAGCCGTTCAAGATCACGATGCGCTTCTAATAGGATAGTAGCTGCTGGATGCTCGTAATTCTCCCGCGCCTTGAAGCCAAGAACCCGATCTTCGATTATATCAGTTCTGCCAACGCCGTGCTTGCCGCCCACCTCGTTCAATCTCTTAATGAGCGAAACGCCGTCCGCTCTTACACCGTTCACTGAAATGGGAATACCGCGCTCAAACTCTAATTCCACTATATCCGCATCGTCAGGCGCGTTATCCTGAGAAACAGTCCATTGGAAGATCTCTTCAGGCGGAAAGAATGCAGGGTCTTCTAACTCATCCCCTTCTATGCTCCTGCTCCAGATATTTTCATCTATGCTCCATCGCTTCTCTGATTCAAAAGAGAGGCCGTGCTCCAAGGCATATTTCTTCTCCTCTTCTCGCGTCAAACTCATTTCTCGTACCGGTGCGACGACGTCCAAATTCGTAGCCCTGAAAACCGCATCAAATCTTAGCTGGTCGTTACCCTTACCGGTGCAGCCATGTGCTACAGCCTCTGCGTTTTCTTCCTTCGCAACTTCTACCACTTTCTTTGCTATCAGCGGTCTCGCGATCGCAGTCCCGAGCACGTACCCCTCGTAGCTGCCATTCGCCTTTATCAACTGAAAGATGTAATCGCGCACGAACTCGTCCTTAGCATCTATAAGTCTAAATAGGTCACCGAGCTTATTCCCACGTTCTACACCCTCGTTTATATCAGCCTCAGGCTGGCCTACATCCACCATTACGGCAATTACTTTGTCATAGCCATAATGCTCTCTCAGCAAAGGAATGCAAACCGAAGTGTCCAATCCACCGGAATAGGCAAGCACTACTTTTTTCATTTAACTCTCTTATATTTCGCCTCTTTCATATCCACGGCAAAGAATTCCCCCGCTATATGGCATAAAGGCTTCGCTCTTTCCACATCGAGCACTCCTGCTTCCTTCCAGAACTCGTCCTTCACTTCCGCTTTCACTACGTTTCCCGTTATCCAAATGTGATCCCCCAATTCAACAGATTTTTCGAGTTTGCACTCTATCCATGCTATCGCTTCTTTTATCCTCGGCGGCTTTACCGCCTTCGCTTCTTCTTCCGTTAACCCTGCGTGTGCTATCTCGCTATCTTCATACGGATAATCCGTTTCAAGAACATGCATGAGTCCTGCAAGATCTTTTCCCACTATGTTCACCACGAACTCGCCATTCTCCTGGATGTTCCGCCAGGTGTCGTGTGCAGGATTGCATGAGAACCCGTATAAAGGTGGATCGAAGCTTATCGGCGAATTGAAGCTGAAAGGTGCTGCATTCGATATCCCCCGCTCTGATATCGTTGTAACTACCACTGCTGTCCGGACAAGCAATTTTGGGAATGCTTTTGTTTCAAGTTCCATCTTTATCCTTCCCCCTTTTTAAACCACAGATTACACAGATTTTCGCGAGAATTTATAACTTTTCTGTTTGTTATTTCTTTTTTATTCTTTCACACTCTTCTAAAAGGCTTTCTAATTACGCAGTACGCATCATTCAATGTAATCTCCCGTGCCCGATGTGCATGTGTTCCAGAAATCGTTCTTGGTTTACTGATTCTCCTAAATTGACGGATAATACGTTCTCCCTCTACGGCATCGCCATAATTGTGATAAGTAGGCATTATTCTATTCCACCTCATCCAGCTTTCCTTCCTTCATAAGTTCTTCGGTGGCTTCCACGGTGGTTTTCAAGTCAAGCCCAAGCTCATCCGCAACATCGTCTGGATAGAAAATTCCGCCTTTATGTTTATCACAATATTCCAAAATCTCGCGCTTCGCTTCCTCTATCGTGGTCTCTCTTACTTCTACGACCCCGATATTAAGCGGTAAAAATTCTTTTAGCCTTGACAGCTCCTCAAAAGCCGCTTTTAACTCGCTAATCTCCGAACTAAGCACATCTATTTTCTCACCCAGTATCTCAATTCTTTTGCTTAGTTCCCGTAACGAATCCCCTCCTCTTATCTCCGTGGAATCGGGAATTGCAGTTACACCTTTATCTGTTATCCCGCTTCCACTCTTACTCTGACTCATAATTATCCCACAACAAATTACGCAGTCACTAACTCCTCGCCTTTATCTATAACGATCTTACACGGTGTGGGCAGTTTATAACTTGCCCTCTTCAATGCTTCCTTTGCGTATTCGGCATTATCCCCCTCAACTGCGACGCTGAGCATCTTCTGCCCTCTCTTCACCCTCGCTGCCGTACCTACCGCTTTCCCAAACGCATGTCGCATGCCACTCGATACACGGTCTGCCCCTGCACCGGTCGCCAACTTGTTTTCTCTCAGCACGTGGTGCGGATACAACCGTATTTTCAGGTGAAAATTATTTCGCCCCACACCCTTCACCAGATACCTGTTAGCAAAAATCCGTGCCGCTTCCAATGCATTGTGTCTTATTTGACACGCTTCCTTCGCAACTAAGGATAAAGAAACCGGGAACTCTGCGCTGAGATTACCCATATCGAAGATCGTTATCATGCTTCCTGGAACTCCACCCATATATTCCTTACGCACATACGCATGTCCTGATACTCTCGTGTACATCCGAGCTGGCTTTCTACCCATAGTTTCTTAATATCCAATCTCCCTGTTTAAAAACCTTTCTTCAAGATTAGAGAGGGATACCCCAGGTAAGGGACTCGTGCTTTCGCCACTGCTACCACCCATTCGGGCTTCACCGGCTCAACGCCAAGCATTGGCTGATCATAACCCGAGTTGTTATCTCCCTTGGTTATGTATCCTGCATGTGGAGCAGGCTTCCCATCAGGCATCTTCTCTCCCGCCTCCACCCAATACATTGCCCGGTGTATTATTGGCGTTGCAGAAGAATACCCATTCGGGCGGTAGATAATTACATCACCATAATCGTCGAATGTTGTATAATTAAGTATTTTGCCTTCTTCGTATGGTGTGATGTTTGTGCGATGTGGGGCTTGCACGAAGATTAAGTCACCCACCTGCATATTTGGTTCCATACTTCCTGACTCAACAGCAAATCCAATATGCCACGACCCCGTGGCTGCGTATGCTACTGAAACTATGAGAACAACGATTACTAACGCCTCCGCCAGACTTTTTCCCAGTTCTATCAATGCTTTTTTCATCCCTGCGCTTGCCTCCTGCCCTACCGACAAATGAAGTTATATCTCCAAAGCCCCCTATCTTTTTTAAAAAGAAGACCTTTTTCTTTGGTAATGCTTCCTTTTCACAAAAGAAAGGTTTGTTAACAATTCAAGTTAAGAAAGATGACCACTGCCACCGGATTTGTATATCACGAGGATTACTTGAGACACAACACAGGGTATCATCCTGAGAGCGCAGAACGGTTGATAAGCATAATGAAGAAGTTGCAAGAGCAAGGTCTTACGAATAAGATGGATAGAATTCTCCCGATGAGGGCATTGCCAGAACAGATAGAATATGTGCATACTGGCGCTTATCTGGAGAAGGTGGAAGCAATGAGTAGGAGAGGCGGTGGCATGCTCGACCCCGATACGCCGTTATGCAGTGATACATACGACATCGCATTACTCGCAGCAGGCGGAGTAATAAAGGCGGTTGATGAAGTGATGGATGAATCGAATGCCCGGAAGCACATTTTTGCGCTGGTAAGACCGCCCGGGCATCACGCTACTCCGAATAGAGGTATGGGCTTCTGCATATTTAACAATGTAGCGATTGCCGCTGAACAATTAAAGAGAAAATATGGTGCTAAACGCATTTTGATCGCTGACTGGGATGTACATCATGGCAATGGTACGCAGGATGTGTTCTTCGGGGACCCGTCCGTTTTGTATTTCTCCATGCATCAATATCCCCACTATCCCGGCACAGGCTGGATCGGAGAAGTAGGTAAAGGAAAAGGTGAGGGGTTCACTGTTAACGTCCCGCTTCCTGCCGGTACTGATGACGCAGGCTATTTATATGCCCTCAACAATATTTTGGTGCCGATAGCAACGGAGTTCCGGCCAGAATTTGTGCTCGTATCCGCTGGATTTGATGCACATACCGCGGACCCTTTAGCATCAATGCACGTAACATCTTTGGGGTTTGGATTATTCACAGACATGATAATGGCGATAGCAAAGAAGAGTTGCGGAGGACGAGTTGTACTGACTTTAGAAGGGGGATATAACCTGGACGCTATCGCTGAATCCACTCTATCTGTTTTCAATTCGCTTTTAACTAACACGGGAGAGCAGCAGGAAGGTGCAGTGGGTACGAGTGGGCCGGTGACGAAAAGAATAGAAGAGATAAAGGAAGTGCAAAGAGAATATTGGAATATATGAACATGCTCAATAGATTGTGGAAAATCCCAAATCTCAAGCACCAATTTCAAAATAAGCGGCGAAAACGTTTGTTTTGAACAAACCTTTCTTTGGGAAAGAAAGCTTTACCAAAGAAAATTTGAGTCTACGAAAGTTTTATACTGCATGAGGAAATAAAGATAGTAGAGGAAAGAAAGGGTGGGGCCTAAAACTAAGACGCTTGTTATTTGCGTAGACCGCGATAATGATATAGGTGAGAAAGCAGGCTTGGGAACACCTATTATTGGTAAAGAGGCACTTTTATCCGCAGCAACAAAGTTGGCTCTCGCTGATCCTGAAGAATCTGATATAAATGCGATTTTTGAAGCGGTCAGGATATATGATCAGTTGAGTTCAAGTGAAGAAGACGCTGAGGTGGAAGTCGTTTTGATCACAGGCGATAGGAATGTCGGTGTGGAATCGGATAGAAAAATAGGGCACGAACTTGATGACGTTCTGTCTAAATCCAGAGCGGAATCCGCAATTCTCGTGAGTGACGGTGCAGAGGACGAATGGATTATCCCCCTTATCCAGTCACGGGTGAAGATAGATTCCATCCGGAGAGTAGTAGTAAAGCAGAGTGAGCCTTTAGAAAGCACTTTTTATGTGATTAAGAGATTGTTAGAGGACCCCAAGTTTTCTCGCACGTTCTTACCACCCATAGGCCTTATTTTGCTCCTGTATGCCGTTTCTTTACTGCTTGGGCTCTCAAGTAAAGCGATGGGACTGCTCTTGGGGGTTATAGGAATTTACACACTGCTAAAGGGATTGGGACGTGAGAATCTGATTATAGAATTCGTTGAGAGCGTGAAGCAGTCATTGTACGGCGGTAAGATATCGTTTGTCACTTATATCGTTGCAATTGTGCTGCTCTTAGCAGGCACTTCTCAAGGTATCATGGGCTATACCCGGGTGGAACCAGAAATAAGTGGAAATATATTGTTGGGTTTCGTGTACTACATCAAGTTCGGCATATGGTGGTACATCGGAGCAGTACTCGCGCCACTCATTGGAAAGATGATGAATATGCTCATAGAAAGAGAGAAAATAGTGCGGCATTGGGCAATATTATTCTCTATAATTGCCTCGGGAGTGATTCTGTGGGGAGGGAGCGAATGTATAATCTGGTTAAGCAACGGTAATTATCCCATGGGGTATCTAACCCTTTTCTTATCCATTCTCGGCGCAGTTGTTCTATCATTTATGGGTGTGAAGATCTCGTGGTATATGCGAAGCACACTAATAAAAGAGAAAAAAGAGGGTGAAGCAGAGATAGAAACCGAGGAAAACAGGGTAAGAAAGAGATTGAAGATTTTTTAAACGGCGTTTTTGTTGATCTTGGTAAAAAGCATAATATACCCACACCAGTAAACGAGACTATCGACAGGTTGATTAAGTTTCTGGAAGCAAGTGGAAGGCGATAGAATAAAATAAATAGCCAAGTCCAAAAAACGGAGGCTGCGTCAACGTTTGCAGAGCGAATCGGAGAGCGGTCGCTATGGGCGTTCTTTATGACTATGACCCGCCAGATGCATACGAACACGCTGCGGAGATTATGTCGCTCGCAGGTGAGGATATCTCGGAATATGAAGTGCCGGTAGACGCATGGAGGAAGAACTACGAGTATTGGAAAGAACAAGGTGAGATGGAAAGTTGTATCGCGGTGCTCATGCTCATAGCGATAATAAACGAAAAACTATTTAAGACGAGTACTGAATATATATTCACGGGATGAAAATTGTATGGGTGGAAAGAAATGACGAAGATAAATAAACTTGTTATTATTGGATGTGCGGGTTTTGGAGGACCAGGGGCAATGATGGCAAAGAAGGTAGACCCCTCGCTGGATGTGACTTTGATAAGAGAAGAGGAGAATTTCTTGACGAGATGCGCGACCCCTTATATCTCCGTAGAGAGAGCAACGGTAGAGGCTTCGGTCAAGGATGATGGAATGTTCCATGCTGTCGGTACCAAGCTGGTGAATGTAAAGGCGACG